>NZ_JADNQM010000060.1:0-34404 GCF_046269425.1 Amycolatopsis sp. cmx-11-12
GTGTCCCCATTCCTTCACCGTCACGGGTCACACCGGTTGCGGAGCCCCCTGAGCGGGGAGGATTCCGGACGTTCAACGTCCGGAATCCTCCCCGCTCGACCCTTGCGGGCACTAGCGATGTCAAGCCCGGATTACCAAGAGCAGCGCTGATCAGCAGCTCTGCGACTTTGCCGGGACCCTGACCCTAGGCCTGACCTGCGGATTCGCGCGAAAGTGATAGCAAAGGTCCCTTGCTCCCGCGCCCTCGGCTTGTCTCTGTACCTACTAGTATGTACGGTACTGAGGTGGACAAGAGGGAACAGCTCATCGAGAGCACTCGCGAGCTTCTGTGGGAGCGCGGGTACGTCGGCACCAGCCCGAAGGCGATCCAGGAGCGCTCCGGCGCCGGCCAGGGCAGCATGTACCACCACTTCCAGGGCAAGTCCGAACTCGCGCTCGCCGCGATCGGCCGCAACGCCGACGACCTGAGGACCAGGGCGGAGGCCGAGTTCTCCGGGCCCGGCACGGTCGTCGAGCGGGTCACCGCGTACCTGCGCCGCGAGCGCGACGCGCTCAAGGGCTGCCCGGTCGGCAGGCTCACCCAGGATCCCGACGTGATGGCCGATCCGGACCTGCGAAGGCCGGTCGAGGAGACCTTCGGCTGGGTCACCGGCCGTCTCGCCGAACTGCTCGACGAGGGTCGCGCGAACGGCGAACTCGACGCCTCGCTCGACCCCACCGCCACGGCGACCGCGCTCGTCGCGGTCCTGCAAGGCGGTTACGTCCTCGCCCGCGCCGCCGGATCCCCTGACGTGTTCGCGAAGGCCGTCGAGGGCGCCCTCGGACTACTCGCCGCTAAGGAGAACTGACATGCCCTTCGTTCGCATCGACACCGTCGGAACCGACAAGCTCGAAGCCCTCGGCAACGCCGTCCACGACGCGATGGTCGAGACGCTCGAGATCCCGGCCGACGACCGCTTCCAGGTCCTGAACGGCCGCGCCACTCTCAAGTACGACGACTACCTGGGGATCCACCGGGACGAGGGGGTCGTGTTCGTCGCTATCACCATGCGGCCGGGGCGCACCGACGAGCGGAAGAAGGCCCTGTACCGGCGGATCGCGGAACTCGCCGAGGAATACGCGGGGACCGAGCCGCGGAACGTGCTGGTCACGATCAACGAGACCGATCTGATCAACTGGTCTCTCGGGAACGGTGAAACCCAGTACGCGTGATCACGCGACCCCGGCGGGAGTGGCGGCGAAGGCGTGCTGTCCCAGCAGCCACCACGTGTCGCGCCCGAACGACCACGTCAGCAGTCCCAGCGCGCCCAGCGTGACCACGAAACCGGCCCAGAGCGGCAGGATCGTCGAAGCCACCGCGACCAGCGCGATGCCCTGCACCGCCGCGACCGTCTTCCGCGCCATGCTCGGCGGCAGCGGGTCGTTCAGCCACGGCCACAGCCGGCTCGCGGCGACGAAGACGTAGCGCATCGCGCCGATCGTGAGCACCCACGGGCCCAGCGACTGGGCGACGACCACGCTCAGGATCAGGATCAGATACGCGTCGACCTCCATGTCGAAGCGCGCGCCGAGGGGCGACGCCGTCCCGGTGCGGCGCGCGACCTGGCCGTCGACGGCGTCCAGGGCGAGCGCGACCGACGCGATGACGACCATCGTGACGATCTCCCGGCCCGCGGTGTCGACGACGAGCGCGGTCACACAGCCGACCAGCCCGGAGCGCCCGAGCGTGACGGCGTCGGCCGGGCCGAGGGAGCGCGCGGTGCTCCGGTTCAGGCCGTAGGTCAGGAATCCGCCGACGGCGATGCCGTAGGCCGCTCCGGCGATCCAGCCCAGCGGGCCGAGACCGGCGACGGCGTCCAGCGTTCCCAGCAACGCCAGCTGGACGAGGACCCCCAGGAAGATTCCGGGGTTGATCACGAGGCCTCCTCGTTATGGTGACGGTGACCCCGTCTCCAAGGTCCAATATGAAAGGACACGATGGAACGCGCCTTCTGGTTCAGTGGTTCCGGTGACGGCGAGCTCAGGCCGGTCACGCTCCCTCCGGTCGGCGACGGCGAGGTGCTGGTCCGCACCCTGTACACCGGCGTGAGCCGGGGCACCGAGACACTCGTCTTCCGCGGCGAGGTCCCACCGAGTCAACGAGAAACCATGCGCGCGCCGTTCCAGGAGGGCGATTTCCCCGGTCCGGTGAAATACGGCTACCTCAATGTCGGCGTGGTCGAACAAGGTCCGGAGGGGCTCGTCGGGCAGGTCGTGTTCTGTCTCTACCCGCATCAGACCCGCTACGTCGTGCCCGCGTCGGCCGTCACGCCGGTGCCGCGCGGGGTGCCGCCGGAGCGCGCGATCCTCGCCGGGACGATCGAGACCGCCGTCAACGCCGTCTGGGACGCGGCGCCGAAACTCGGCGACCGGATCGCGGTGGTCGGGGCGGGCATGGTCGGCAGCAGCGTCGCGAAACTGCTGTCCGGCTTCCCGGCGACCCGGGTCCAGCTGATCGACGTCGACCCGGAGCGCGCGAAGATCGCCGAAGCACTCGGTGTCGACTTCGCGGCACCGGAGGACGCGCTGGGCGACTGCGATCTGGTCGTCCACGCCAGCGCGAGCGAGGCCGGGCTGACGCGGTCACTGGAACTGCTCGCGCCGGAAGGCGAGGTCATCGAACTGAGCTGGTACGGCGACCGCCGCGTCACCATCCCGCTCGGTGAGAACTTCCACTCACGACGGCTGGCGATCCGCTCCAGCCAGGTCGGCATGGTCTCGCCCGTTCGCCGCACGAGCCGAAGCTACGGCGACCGCTTGGCGCTCGCCTTGCGAATTTTGTCGGACCCCGTCTTTAAGGTGCTGATCAGCGGGGAATGCCGGTTCCAGGAACTACCGGACGTCCTACCGCGTCTGGCCGCGAATGAACCAGGAACGCTCTGCCTCCGTGTCACGTATCAGGGGGAGGACACGCAGTAGCCGCACGATCTGGGAGGTCCGTTGTTCAGCATCACCGTCCGCGACCACGTCATGGTGGCCCACAGCTTCCGCGGCGAGGTCTTCGGGCCCGCGCAGAAACTGCACGGCGCGACCTTCGTGGTGGACGCGACGTTCCGCCGGTCCGAACTGGACAGCGACAACATCGTCGTCGACATCGGCAAGGCGACCGAAGAGCTCAAAGCGGTACTCGCCGACCTGAACTACCGCAACCTCGACGACGTGCCGGAGTTCGCCGGGATCAACACCTCGACGGAGTTCCTGGCGAAGGTCATCGCCGACAGGCTCGCCGATCGTGTCCACGCCGGAGCGCTCGGTGAGGGTGCACGCGGGCTCGAAGGGATCACCGTGGCGCTGCACGAATCCCATGTCGCGTGGGCGAGTTACGAGCGTGCGCTGTGAGTGGTCTCCACGTCGTCCTGCCCAACGACATCGACGACCTGAGCGCGCCGAGTGGCGGCAACGTCTACGACCGCCGCCTGTGCGACGGGCTCGCCGCGACCGGCGTGGAGGTCCACGAGATCGCCGTGCGCGGCAACTGGCCGCGACCCGACACCGAGGCGCGCAAGGTGCTGGCGCGCAAGCTCGCCGGGCTGCCCGGCGGTTCGGCGGTCCTTGTCGACGGGCTGGTCGCCTGCGGGGTGCCCGAGGTGATCGTGCCCGCGGCGCAGCGGCTGTCGATCGCGGTACTGGTGCATCTGCCGCTGGCCGACGAAACCGGGCTTTCGCCTTCGCTCGCCGCCGAACTGGACCGGCTGGAGCGGGAGACGCTCGGCGCGGTCGAGGCCGTGGTCGTGACCAGTGCTTGGGCGGCGCGACGGCTGATCGAGCACCACGACCTCGCGCCGCATCGCGTGCATGCGGTGCCGCCGGGCGTCGACAAGGCCGAAATCTCGTCCGGGAGCCTCGACGGCACGCATCTCGTCTGCGTCGCCAACGTGACTCCGCGCAAGGGACAGGGCCTGCTCGCGGATGCGCTGAAGTCGCTTAAAGACCTCCCGTGGATCTGTGAATGTGTCGGCGCCATCCGCCGCGAGACCCGCTACGTCGAGCGACTGCGGCGACACACCCTCGGTGACCGGTTCACTCTCACCGGTCCTCGGACCGGCGAAGCCCTCGAAGCCACTTACGCCGCGGCAGACCTTCTCGTGCTGCCTTCGCGCGCGGAGACCTACGGCATGGTCGTCACCGAGGCGCTCGCGCACGGCATTCCGGTACTGGCGACCGCTGTCGACGCCCTCCCCGACACGCTCGGCCAGGCACCCGACGGCAGCGTGCCCGGCCTGCTCGTCCCGGGCGAGGACGTCAACGCGCTGGCCGCCGCCCTTCGGCGCTGGCTCACCGAACCTGAACTGCGAGACCGGCTTCGCGCCTCCGCGCGCCTTCGCCGCGAGACGCTGACCGGCTGGGACGCGACCGCTCGCGGTGTCGCCGCCGTGCTGCTGAACGAAAGGACGGCGGCATGACCAAGTACGCCCCCAGCTGGCTGAGCTTGCGGGAGGACGCCGACGCCGCCGCTCGCGCGACCGAGCTGATCGAGCCGGTCCGTTCCTTCTTGAAGACACAGGACGAGGTCGTGATCCGGGACCTCGGCTGCGGCACCGGATCGCTCGGCCGCTGGCTGGCCCGGCGGCTGCCCGGCCGTCAGCGCTGGATCCTGCACGACCGCGACGAAGACCTGCTCACGCACGCGCTGGCCCGCACCAGCCGTCCGGAGCACGCGTTGGACGGAAGCGAGGTCGATGTCGTCACCGAACATCGTGACATCACCGACTTGCGCGCGGCCGACCTCGCCGGGACGTCGCTCGTGGCGGCGTCGGCGCTGCTCGACCTGCTCACCGCCGAGGAGCTGACCAAGCTGGCGGAAGCGTGTGTCGAGGCGGGTTGCGCGGTGCTGTTCACGTTGAGCGTTTCGGGCCGGGTGGTGCTCTCGCCCAAGGAAAAGTTCGACATCGAGATCTCCGACGCCTTCAACGCGCACCAGCGCCGGGTGACCGGCGGCCGGTGGCTGCTCGGCCCGGACGCGGTGGACGTCGCGTTCGGGGTCTTCGAACGGCTCGGCGCCACCGTCCGGCGCGCTCCGAGCCCATGGCGGCTCGGCGCGGATCAGGCCGCGTTGACCGCGGAATGGCTCACCGGCTGGGTCGGCGCCGCACGCGAGCAGCGGCCGGAGCTTGCCGCGGACGGTGACACCTACCTGCGCTGGCGGCTCGCGCAGTGCGCCGCGGGCGAGCTGAACGCGATGATCCACCACGAGGATCTCCTGGTGGTGCCGGCGTGAAACGGTTCTGGCCCTGGCTGCGGATCCTCGGCGCGCTCGGCATCCTCGCCGTGCTCGTCTGGCAACTGGGCACCAAGGCGTTCCTGGACGGACTGCGCGAGGTCGACGTCACCGGTGTCGCCGCCGCGCTCGGGATCGGGTTCGCCACCACGGTTTTCAGTGCCTGGCGATGGTGCCTGGTCGCGCGGCGGCTGAGTCTCAAGCTGTCGCTGTGGAGCGCTGTCGGCGAGTACTACCGCGCGTTGTTCCTCAACGGCGTCCTGCCGGCGGGGGTGCTCGGCGACGTCAACCGCGCCGTGCAGCACGGCCGCGAATCCGGCGACGTGCTGCGCGGCGTCCGCGCGGTGGTGCTGGAGCGGACGGCGGGACAGATCGCGGTGATCGGCGCTTCGGTCGCCGTCGTGCTCAGTACGCCTTCCGTGGTGCCGCCGCCGATCGACGGGATCGTCATGACCGCCGGGATCGTGGTCGTCGTGCTCGCCCTCGCGGCCGTCGTCACCGGGATGACGTCGGGAAAGCACTGGATCCACAGTGGATCGAAGTGGCGCCGCGGTTTCGCCGTCACTCTCGCTGACGTCCGCCTGGGCCTGCTGACCAAGGAGACCTGGCCCAGCGTGAGCCTGCTTTCGGTGGCCACCCTGGCCGGGCATCTCACCCTGTTCGTCGTCGCCGCGCGAGCCGCCGGGGTCACCGCGCCGGTCGGGGAACTGCTGCCGCTGATGATCCTCGCCCTGCTCGCGATGGGGTTGCCGCTGAACATCGGCGGCTGGGGCCCGCGCGAAGGCGTTTGCGCGCTGCTGTTCGGCGCGGCCGGGCTCGGTTCGGCGCAGGGCGTCACCGTGGCCGTCGTCTACGGCGTGCTCGCGCTCGTCGCGAGCCTTCCCGGCGCGGCCGTGCTGCTCGCGCGCTCCTTCAGGACTTACACGCCGGTCGCGCCGCGCCTCGGGGTTCCCGTACGGATAGGAGAAACGCGATGACAGTGGAGAGGGTCGTAGAGACCAGACTGCCGACCCGTTACGGCGTTTTCCGCGCGTACGGGTACCTGGACGCCGACGGCACCGAGCAGATGGCGTTGGTGCACGGCGAGGTCGGGGGCTTCGACACGCTGGCGCGGGTCCACTCGGAATGCCTGACCGGCGACGTGTTCGGCTCGATGCACTGCGAATGTGGTGACCAGCTGGCCGCCGCGCTACAAGCGATCGTCGAGGAAGGCGCCGGAGTCCTCGTATACGCACAGGGGCACGAAGGGCGCGGCATCGGTCTGCTCGCGAAGCTGAAGGCGATGCGATTGCAGGACGAAGGACTCGACACCGTCGAGGCGAACATCGCGCTCGGACTGCCGGTGGACGCGCGCGACTACGGTGCGGCGGCGGAGATCCTGACCGACCTCGGCGTGCGGTCGGTGCGGCTGCTGTCCAACAACCCGACGAAGGTCGACCAGCTGAAGCGGCACGGCGTGCGGATCAGCGAGCGGGTGCCGTTGCTGGTCATGCCGAACGACGAGAACCTGCGGTACCTGCGGACGAAACAGGAGCGGATGCACCACTTCCTGCCGCACCTGGACGCGATCGGCTCGGTGGGCTCCTGAGGTTCCCGGGGTTCCGCAGGCGTGCAATGAAGGACGCTTTCATAGCAAATTTTGCTATGAAAGCGTCCTTCATTGCACAGGGCGGACTTGGGGTCAGAGCGCGGCCAGTGTCTCCGCGAAGCTCCGCACGAGCGACTCCAGCACCAGCCGTCCCTTTTCCGCCGTCCCCAGCGAAGGCCGCCCCACCACACCGGACTCCGAGTACGGCCGCAACCCCACCGTCAGCAGGTGCCGCCGGTCGTCGGCCAGGTGGTCCGCCTCCGCGAAACCGGGCCGGACCAGCGAAGGATGTGCGTGCAGCAGCAGGGAAGTCTCCAGTTCACCGGCGTGCATGTCGCTGTCCAGCGACGTCTCCAGTCCGGCCGCGTCGTGCGCCGCCTGCCAGCCTTCGACGCCGGGGAACAGCGCCATCGGCGAGGAGGACTCCTGGACCACATTGGACAGGACGTAGTTGCCGCCGTGCGCGTTCACCAGCACCAGTTTCGGCACCCCGGAGCGGCGCAGCGAAGCGGCGACGTCGTTCACCACGGCGTACAGTGTCGCGGCCGAGATGCTGACCGTCCCCGGCCAGTCCGCGTGTTCGTGCGAGCACGCGATCGTGATCGGCGGGAGCCGCAGCACCGGGTACGCCGCGGCGAGGGTGTCGGCGATGGTCGTCGCGATCACCGCGTCGGTGGCGAGCGGGAGGTGCGCGCCGTGCTGTTCGAAACTGCCGATCGGCAGCACCGCGACGTCGGCGCCGCGGGCGCGCTCGTCGGCCATCGTGGCCGTCGGGAACAGGTTCACCGGGCTACGGTACCCACATGACCGACCACGCCGCATTGTTGTCCGTCGCCCGTGAGGCCGTCGCCAAGGCGACCGGGATCATCCGCTCGATGACGTCGTTTTCCGTTGCCGCCAAAGGTGATCGTGACATGGTGACCGACGTCGACCTCGCCGTCGAGGACGCCGTGCGCGAATTCCTCGCCCGCGAGACCCCGGAGATCGGCGTCCTCGGCGAGGAGCGCGGGCACGAGGGCGACAAGGACCTCTGGTGGGCGCTCGACCCGGTCGACGGCACGGCCAACTTCGCGCGCGGCATCCCGTTGTGCGGCGTTTCGCTCGGTCTTGTGGACGGTCTCAAGAGCACGGTCGCGGCGATCTCCCTACCGTTCCTCGACGTCACGTACACCGCTGTCGAAGGCCAGGGCGCGTACGCGGGCGAAGAGCGTCTCGAAGCCTCGAAGGCGACGAAGCTGTCCGACGCGATCGTGTCGATCGGCGACTTCGCGGTCGGTGAAGGCGCGGAGGTCAAGAACCGCGTCCGGATGGCGTTGCTGGCCGAACTCGGCGGCCGCGTGCAGAGGATCCGGTTCCTCGGCTCCGCGGCGATCGACCTGGCCTGGGTCGCGCACGGCAAACTCGACGCGAGCGTCATCCTCGCCAACAAACCGTGGGACACGATGGCGGGTGTCCTGCTGGTCCGCGAGGCCGGGGGAATGGTCGTCGACACCGACGGCGGTGACCACACGGTGCGCTCGGCGGCCACCATCGCGGTCGGGGCGGGCCTGCGTGACGAGATCGTCGCCGCCATCGCGCGGGTAAACGGTTGAAACTTTCTTCGGTCCGAATATGAACCGTCCGGGCTTCGTAACCGTGTCTCCTGGTAAGGCCGCCGTCCGCACCTGGAGGTAATCCGTGTTCACCTCAACTGCCCGTGGCACGGAACCGGTGGTGTTCGTCCTGCCAGGCGACGCCGAGGACACCAGCGGCGAGTACGACCGCCGGATGTGCCAGAACCTCCCCGCCACCGGCCTCCCGCTGCTCGAACTGCCGATCGCCGGGGAGTGGCCGATGCCGGGTCCGCTGGCCCGGTCGAGACTGGCCCGGTCGCTCACCGCGTTGCCCGACGACACCGTCGTCCTGATCGACGGCACGGTCGCCTGCGGCGTCCCGGAGATCGTGATCCCGCACGCCCGGCGATTGCGGCTGGCCGTCCTGGTGCACCGGCCGCTGGCCGACGATCCCGCGCTCGATCCGGCGCAGGCCGCCGAACTCGACGCGTGCGAACGGGAGACCCTGCGGCTGGCGGGAATGGTCGTCGCCACCGGGCCGTGGCTCGCGCGGCAGCTGATCGACCGGCACGACCTCGACCCCACTCGCGTCTACGTCGCGACCCCCGGCACGGACGCGGCGCCGCTCGCCGCCGGCGCCGACGGTGTCTCCCGGCTGCTCTGTCTCGCGCCGATGACCGCGCGCCACGGCCAGGACGTGCTGATCCAGGCGCTCTCGCTGGTCGACGAACTGGCGTTCAAATGCGTGTTCGCCGGGGCGACGCACCACGATCCCGCCTACGTCGACGAACTGCGCTGGACGGTCGAACGGCTCGGGCTCGGTTCCCGGATCAGCCTCATCCAGCCGCCGGACGACCTCGACCTGGTCTACGACGGCGCGGATCTGCTCGTCCTCCCGTCGAGGGGCGGCACGTCCGGACTGGTCGTCGCCGAGGCGCTGGCGCGCGGGATCCCCGTGGTGGCCACCGAAACCGCCGGTACGCACGACGCGCTCGGTATGGCGCCCGGCGGGGGAGTCCCCGGGATGCTGGTGCCGCCGAACAATCCGTCGGCGCTCGCGACGGCGTTGGCCCGCTGGTCGCTCGACGCCGAACTCCGGCATTCCCTGCGGACGTCGGCGCTCGCGCGGAGCAGTGTCCTCGAAGAGTGGGACGTCGCCGCGGGCAGGCTCACCGACGTCCTTTCCCGGTTGCAGGCCACGCCGCGTCAGCTGGCTTGATCGTCGCCCGGAAGCAGCTATCGGGCCGATCATCGGCTCGGTTGACTTGGCGGCATGCGAATCGTCGATCTTGCGTCCCGCCCCGACCTCCTCGATCCCGCGCTGAATCTCGGCGACGTCGGGGGTGAGTTCATCTACCGGGGTTTCAGCGGCAAGATGATCACCCCGGAACGGTTCCTGCGGCACTGGGCCCGGTATTTCCTGATCGCGCTGGACGACGACGGCGTGCCGATCGCGCGGGCGCTGTCGGTTCCGCTGAGCTATCCCGCCGAGGACCGCGAGGAACTGCCGGAACACGGCTGGGACGAAGCGATCCAGTGGGCCGCGCAAGACCTCATGGACGGCCGCGCGCCGGACACGCTGTGCGCGCTCGAAGTCGTCGTGGCCCCGAAAATGCGCGGGACGGGCCTGTCCACACCGATGCTGAAGGCGCTCAAGGCGCGTGCGGCGGAGACCGGGCTGAAGCGGCTGATCGTCTCGGTGCGCCCGATCGGCAAGGAGGCCGAGCCGGACGTCCCCATGGAGGAGTACGCCGTCCGGCGCCGTGAAGACGGGCTGTTCGCCGACCGCTGGCTGCGCACCCACGAACGGCTCGGTGCGCGGATGATCAAGGTCTGCCCGTTCGCCGTGACCATCTCGGGCTCGATCGAGGACTGGCGGAGGTGGACCGGCGTCAAACTCGCCGACGGTGACAACGTGATCCCCGGCGGGATCGCGCCGGTGCACGCGAACGTCGAGCGGGACTGCGGGGTTTACGTCGAGGCGAACGTGTGGATGGTGCACCCCTTCTGACCGTCCATACCACTCACGACTCACCCGGCCGAAGCGTGACTCAGGCGTTGAGCGCGGCCTCCATCCAGGGTGTCGCGAAAGCCACTTTCGGGACGTCTGATGTCTCGAAAGTGGCTTTCGCGACACGGCCACTGGGCAGTCGCGTGGCGCTAGGCGAGGGCGGCGCTGAGCGGCTTCCCGGCCGCCCGTCCGGTGCGCGCGACGAACTCCTTCAGCAGCGCTTGGGCTTCCGGTACTGCCTCCCCGATCGCCGTCGCGGCCTCGGCGAGCTTCTCGACGATGTCGCTTTCGAGCACCGGATCGTGGTCCAGCCGGGCGGCCTCGGTGAGCCGTTTCAAGGCGATGGTCGCCTTCACCCGGGCTCGCGGAGCGTCGCCGAGAGCCCGCAAGATCCCCGGTCCGTGCGCGACCAGGCCGTCGTACAGCTCCCGCGAAGTGCCCATGTGCCGGGCGAGGACCTCCTCGGCTTCGCTCAGCAGCAGGCTGTCCGGACCGGTCGGGCAGTAGATCTCCAGCAGGAATTCCACCACCGCGGGGCCGACCTCTTCGATCACCTTGCGGGCTTCTTCGTACGGCGGCTGGAAGGCGCCGAGGAGGTCACCGCCGACCGGCGGCTTGCCCGTCTCGATGCAGAACCCCCGCACCTTCTTCAGCCCGGGGTTCACGAAATGCCGGGAGAAGGTGTAGTCGTCGACGGTCGCCGTCGTCGGATACAGCCCGACACTCTGCTGGATCGTGTACGAGCGGCCGTGCTGCTTCGCGATCGTCTCCCGCATCCGGTTTCCGGTGCGGAGGAACCAGTCCAGATCGCCTTGCGGGATGTACTCGCGGTAGCGCCCGTCGTTCGGGACGCCGCGATCCGGGTTCGGCACCCGGAAGTTCTGCGCGGGATCGGTGGTCTGGTTGTCGTCGTCGCCCCACGGGTAGAGGATCAGCTCGCTGAAGGAATGCAGGTCCAGCACGGCGGTGATGTGCGGGAAGGTGTCCAGCAGCCAGCGGATGTTGCGGGTCTCCGGTTCGGAGAACGCGTGCGGCCCGCGGTAGACGTCGCTCGCCGGGTCGGTGCTGGTGCCGATCCCGCTGTCGAAGAGGAAGTCGTAGTTGCGGTTGAGGTCCACGCGACGGCTGTTCCCGCGCCACATCCGCAGGTTCTCGGCGGACAGGACGATGTCGCGGCCGTCCGGGTTGACCATCGGGACGACGAAGACGTCCAGGTTGTCGGCCAGCAGCCTGATCGTGCCGTACTGATAGGTGACGGCCGGATAGTTCACGGCCGTCTCCGAAGACAGGCAGTAGGCGACCCGGAAGGCCCAGTTGTACAGCAGTTCCGGGTTCATCAGCTCCCGTGCGTGCGCCCCGGCCATCAGGATCACACCCGGCCGGTCGGCGCGGGTACCGCTGCGCATACGGAGCACGGAGATGGGCTTGCCCTGGACCGACGGTTCGGGCAGCCGGACGCGGGACAGGGTGTCCGGCAGCGCCTGGGCCATGTCGTGGATGAATCGCTCGAAGTGGTACGACGCTTGATAACCGGGTGGCACGGCGGCTTCCGGCCCGGCGGAGAGGGGCCGTGTTTCGTTGTCCGGCGCGATCTCCAGTGGCGCGGCTTCGACGTCGGGGTGGACCAGGACGTCGTGGCCGCTGTCGGCGAGTGCGGTGATCTCCTCATCGCGGAGGTATCCGTCGATCGCCGCGCCGTCGGCGGTCTCCCTGGCGGTGGAGGGGAACAGGTCGAGTCCGCGCTGGGCGAGCAGGCGGAGCGCGTCGCGGTCGTCGACGGAAACGGTGACGAAATGCCGTGCGGCCTCGGTGTCGGGCATGTGGTGTCCCCTCTGTGGGTCGGTACGCCGACGAGGCTAGGGAGCACCGCCCGTCGTCACAGGGGCGGAACGGACCTGCTTTCGGGCGGCCATAGGGGCATTACTCGCGATTTCCGGCAGGAAGATCTCATCGGTGGCGTCGGCTCCCCAGCACCCGGCACAGTGGGGCCATGGGTATCGCACGAGTCGGTTTCGCCGGACTGGGCAGCATGGGCGGGCCGATGGCACTGAACCTGGCACGGGCCGGAATCCCGTTGATCGTCTGGAATCGCACCCCCGGAAAGGCTTCGGAGCAGGTGGCCGCGGGGGCCGAGGCCGTCGGGGACGTGGCGGAACTCTTCGCGCGGTGCGAGGTCGTGTTCCTGATGCTGAAGGACGCTGCCGCCGTCGACGCCGTGCTCGACCGCGGACGGGCCTCGCTCGACGGCCGCACGATCGTCCACATGGGAACGACGGCGCCGGAGCATTCCCGCGAAATCGAGGCCGAACTCCTCGCGGCTGGGGCGAAGTACGTGGAGGCGCCGGTTTCCGGCTCGCGGGTCCCGGCCGAGGCGGGTGAGCTGGTCGCCATGCTCGCGGGTGACCCGGGCGCGATCAAGGAGATCCGGGAGTTGCTCGGGCCGTTGTGCCGGGAAGCCGTGGACTGCGGGCCGGTACCCAACGCGCTCCTGATGAAGCTGGCGGTCAACGTCCACCTGACCTCGGTCGTGACCGGCTTGGCCGAGACCGTCCACTTCGCCCGGACGCACGGGCTCGACCTCGGCCTGCTCACCGACGTCCTCGGCGCCGGGCAGCTGGCCAGCCCGATCTTGCGGGTCAAGGCGCCCAAACTGGTCGAAGAGGATTTCGCGCCGCAGGCCTCGATCGCGAACGTCCTCGCCAACGTCGAACTGATCGCGGCGGCGGCCAGGGAAGCGGGACTCACCTTGCCGCTGCTCGAGGCGTCCCACGCCCTCTACGCCGAGACCGCGCGGCGCGGGTTCGGCGCAGAGGACATGGTCGCCGTCGTCAAAGCGCTCTGACGTCAGCCTCGCAGGGCCGTCGCGATCCGGCCAGCCGCGGCGAAGGACTCCTCCTCCGGTTCGCCGAGCAGGGGGAGCAGGATGACGGACTCGGTCCCGGCCGCGTACAACGCCCGGACCTGTTCGACACAACGGTCGAGTGTGCCGCTGACACTCAGCCTGTCGATCCACTCCGGACGAAGCCGCCGCGCCAAGTCGTCCCCGGCGGCCTCGACCTCGGCCAGCAGTTCGGCGCCGAAGTCCAGCGGCCCCAGCGCCGGTCCCGAGTTCGGCCCGATCGCGGAAGCGACGTCGGCTCGCGCCCGCTCGCGGGCCCGCTCGGGATCGGCGTCGAGCGACAGCCAGTTGTAGGTGGCGATCGAATGACCCTCGACGCCGATGAGCTCCCGCGTCGCGCGGACGTACTCCGGGGTCGCCGGTTCGGCGAGGAGGGTCCCGTCGGCCACCCGGCCCGCGGCGGCGAGGGACTTCGGGCCGCGGACGCCGGCGACGATCTTCGGCGGCACCGCGGGCGGGAACTCCAGCTGGACGTCGTCGAGCCGGACATGCTTGCCCTCGAAGGAAACGCGTTCACCGGCCAGCAGCCGCCGGATGACGGCCAGCGTCTCCTCGAACGCGGCGAGCGCCGACTTCGGCCACGCGTTGATCTGCCGCATCCAGCTCGGCACGCCGTGCCCGAACCCGACGATCAGGCGTCCCGGGTACAGCTCCGCCAGCGCCGCGATCTCCATCGCCGCGATGGCCGGATTCCTGGCGACGGCGGGCATGATGCCGATGCCGAGGGTGATCTTCTCGGTCGCCGCCAGCACCGCCGACGCCGTGGCGATCCCGCCCGCGTAGAAGCAGTCCTCGACGATCCAGACCTCGTCCAAACCCTCCTGTTCCGCGCGGCGGGCCAGACTTCTCAGCCGGGCGGCGGGCAGCTCGCGCGGGATCCTGACCCCGAGCCTTGAAACCATGTGCGTTCTCCGTTTCTTAGACGCGCCGCAGGTATTCCTTGCGGTCCAACGGGTTGTGGTCGGTCCTCGACCGTGACGGCGCCGCTCCCCGGACGGGACGGTAGCCGTGGAAGACGGTCTCCATCGTGCCCTCTCCCCGCGTCGCCGAGGGCAGAAGCTGGTGCACCGCATGGGTTTTCGCCGCCGGGATCTCGCCGTCGAGTTCGGCGGTCGCGCCTTTCGTGAGCGTCGTCCGCGGGACGGCACGAGCTTGCGCCAGCAGCGCGGTGACCGGGCCGAGCGTGTCGGCCGGGGCCTGGAGGGTGAACCGGTGCATCGGTTCGTGCACGGTCGTCCCGGCCTCACGCAGTGCCGCCATCAGCACCAGCGGCGTCAGATTGCGGAAGTCACCCGCGGTGCTGGACATGCTCTTGTCGAAGGTGCCGTGCGCGTGGCTTTGCCTGGCGTAGTAACCGGAATGCGTCATCGTCACGACACAGTCGAGCACCTCCCAGCCGTGGACGCCCTCGCGCAGTGTCTCCTTCACCGTGTCCTCCACGGCTTTGACGAAGGAGTACGGCATCGAGCCGAGTTCGACCGCCAGCCGGAACGAGATCCCGCTCCCCGGCGACCCCGGCTCGACGCGCAGTCCGACCGTGGCGAGAAAGGGATTGGGCGCTTTGTCGATGATTTCGGCGGCCGACCCGGTGCCGGAGACGCGCTCGACGCAGATCGTGGTCGTCTCGCTGAACGTGACGTCGATGCCGTACTCGTCCGCGAGTGTCGCTTGGATGACCTCTTTCTGCACTTCGCCGTACAGCGAAACGGAGGTCTCCTGGCGGATTTCGTCGTGCCGCAGGCCGATCAGCGGATCCTGTTCGGTCAGCTGGGTGAGTGCTTGATGCAATGGCCCGCGTTCGGCCGGGCGCACCGGGGAGATGACGGTTTCCAGTGTCGGCGGGGAAAATCGGGCCTCCCGCACGTGATCCGGCCGGACCCCGAGCACGTCGCCGATCCGGACGTCGAGTCCCGACAGTTTCGCGATCCGCCCGGCCCCGGCCGACGCCGACGAGACGGCCGAGCCGTTGTCGAAGACGCTGATCGCGGTGACCTTGCCTTCGCCGTCGCCGAGCGGGACCTTGTCGCGGACGGCGACCCGGCCGGAGAACAGCCGCACGTAGGCGATCTTCTCGCCACCCGGAGCGCGTTCGACCTTGAACACCGTGCCGGACAGCGGGCCGTCGGCGTCGCCCGCGTTGGCGGGCAACAGATTTTCGATGCCGTCGCGGAGCGCGTCGATACCGGCGCCGGTGATCGCCGATCCGAAGTAGACCGGGTAGGCGAGACCTTCGGCGACTTTCGCGGCGAGTTCGGTGTGGAGCCGCGACGACGGGAACGCGTCCGGGTCGGTGAGATACTCGGTCAGGAAGTCCTCGTCGAGGGTCGCCAGCAGATCGATCACCCGATCGGGTGTCCCGGGGTCCATCGAGATGACCGAAGGCGTGAGTTTCTCGGCTATCTCGCGGAACACCCGGTCCGGGTCGGCCCCGCGGCGATCCAGTTTGTTCACGAACAGCAGCGCCGGGATGCCCAGCCGTCGCAAGGTCCGCATCAGGACATGGGTCTGCGCCTGGACTCCTTCGACCGCCGACAGCACCAGGACGGCGCCATCGAGCACGCCGAGGGCGCGTTCGACCTCGGCGATGAAGTCGGGGTGGCCGGGGGTGTCGATCAGGTTGACGGTGACGTCGCCGAGCGCGAACGACACCACGGCCGCCTTGATGGTGATCCCGCGGGCGCGTTCCAGGGCCAGCGTGTCGGTCTGGGTGCTGCCGTCATCGACGCTGCCCAGCTCACCGATGATCCCGGCGGTATGCAACAGCCGCTCCGTCAGGCTCGTCTTCCCGGCGTCGACATGCGCCAGAATCCCCAGATTGAGGGTCTTCACGAGGTGTCTCGTCCTTGAGGTAGGCGGAAATTACCTGGTGGAAGGACGTGGACACTGGCAAGACGATCATCTCCTAGGCCGGGACCCGATCTTCCCGACTACACACCCCTGTCACCCGCTTCGCAACCGAATAACCCCCCAACGCAATTCGTCCTCTAGTTGCGGTAGTTGCGCGTGCAAGTACCGCATCCAGAGGACGAATTGCGGGGGTCGGGGCGTCAGGCGAGGTATTCCGCGGCGGCGCGGAGGCTGACGTAGGACCCGCTGAACGTGTCGATCCGCGGCCCGTCGCCGGTGTCCGGCCCCGGTGCCCCGGTCTCGACCCGGATGTAGTCCACGCCTGCCTCCCGGAGCCAGCTCAGGAACTCCCGGACCTCAGGGTGCCGGTGCGCCTCACGCGTCACCACGACGAGGTCGCGGGCACCGTGGACGGCGTCGATCGCGATCGCGATCTCGTCCGCGGTGACCTTGAGCGCGCGGGTTCCGGGCACGAGTTCGGTCAGATGCGACCCGAGCCCCCACGGCATCGGGCCCGCCGCGATGATCGGCTCGGTCTCGACGTCGATCACCAGCGGCGGTCCGGCCAGCTTCGGCGAGCCCTGGATCCGCAACGCCTTGCGCGCCGCCTCCAGGCCGAGCCGGTGATCCACCGGAGAGATCGGTGTCGACACCGGGGGAGTGCCGAGCGCGGCGACCCGCTCCGACGCCTCGGCCAGCCGCTCCAGCGGCAGTTCACCGGCTTCGACAGCGGCCGCGATGACCGCCGCGATCCGGTTCAGCTCGTCCTCTTCGAACGACACACCGCCCAGGCAGAGCGCGTCGGCACCGGCGATCAGTGCCCGCACCGCCGCCCGGCCGACGCCCTCGGTCTTGCCGAGTTCACCCGCGACGGCGCCCATGTCGAGCGCGTCGGTGATCACCGCGCCGGTGAAGCCGAGTTCGCCGCGCAGGACGTCGGTCAGCGCCTTCGGGTTGAGCGTCGCGGGCAGGTGACCCCACGCGGGCACGACGAGGTGCCCGGTCATCACCGAGCGCACCCCCGCCGCGATCGCCGCCTTGAACGTGACGAGTTCGATTTCGTGTAGTTCCGCCTCGGTCCGGGGCAGGACCGGCAGCGAGTGATGCGAATCGTCGGTCGCCGCACCGTGCCCGGGGAAGTGCTTCGCCGACGCGGCCACGCCGTACTTCTGCAGCCCGGTGATGTACGCCGCGACGTGCGGCGACGCCTTCACCGGGTCCGAGCCGAACGCCCGGACCCCGATGGAGGGATCCTCCGGCGTCAGGGTCAGATCCGCGCACGGGGCGAAGTTGATCGTGACCCCGCACGCGGCCAGCCGTTCGCCGAGTGCGGCGGCGACCGACGCCGTCAGCTCGACGTCGTCCGCGGCGCCGAGTGCGAGTGGTCCCGGGACGAACGAGCCGGTGGCGACGTCGAGCCGCGTGACGTCACCGCCCTCTTCGTCGATGCCGATGAGCACGTCGGGCCGTTCGGCCCGCAGCTGCGCGCTCAGCGCGGCCACCTGCTCGTCGTCGACCACGTTGCGGCCGAACAGGATCGCGCCGCCGAGGCCGTCGGCCACCTTGCGCCGCAGCCAATCCGGTGCGGTGGTGCCGTCGAAGCCCGATACGAGAACGGAGCCGGCGAGCTTTTCCGGTGAAGACAAGGATTATCCCTTCACTGCGCCTGCGGTCAGGTTGGACACGAGTTTGCGCTGAACGAGGATGAAGAACACCAGCGCGGGGATGGCGTAGATGACCGACGCCGCCATGATGCCGCCCCAGTCGACGGAAAACGCCGTCCGGAACGAGGAAAGCCACACCGGCAGCGTCTGCTTGCTCTGGTCGCGCATGAACACGAACGCGAACAGGAACTCGTTCCACGCGGTGATGAAGCTGAACACCGACGTGGTCACCAGTCCCGGTGCGAGCAGCGGCAGCGTCACCCGGCGGAACGCGCCCGCCCGGCTGCATCCGTCGATCATCGCGGCCTCTTCGAGGTCGTACGGGATGCCGTTGACGAAGCCGTAGAGCATCCAGCACGTGAAGGGCAGCGTCGCCGCGAAGTACACCAGCAGCAGCGAAGGCAGCTGGTTGAGCAGCCCGGCGTCCCGCATCAGCAGGTACATCGGGATCAGCAGTGCCTCGAACGGGGCGAGCTGGGCGATCAGCACCAGCATCAGGAAACCCTTGCGGCCGCGGAAACGCATCCGGGACAAGGGAACCGCGGCCAGCACGCCCGCGACGAGCGAGCACAGCACCGCGCCGATCGTGACGATCAGGCTGTTGGCGAGGTACGTGGTGAAACCGGGCTTCGTCAGCGCCGTGACGAAGTTGTCGAACGTCACCGAGAGCGGGATCAGGTCGTAATTCGGCGACAGGACCTCGCCCGGCGTCTTCAGCGCGGACGTGACCATCCAATACGTCGGGAAGACGAACAGGAAGGCCACGATCACGCCGAACGTGCCGAGGCCGATCCGCTGTGCCAGGGATTTCTTCATGACAGGTCGGCCTCCTTCGAGCGCACCAGCAGCTGGACGTACCGGGCGGTGAGCAGGATCAGCACGAGCATCATCAGCAGGGCGGCGGTCGCCGCCAGGCCGAAGTGGTTGCCCGCGAGGCCCTTGAGGTACATGTAGACCGGCAGCGTCGTGCTGGCGCCGTCCGGCCCGCCCTGGCGGATCGCCCACACCTGGGCGAACAACTTGAAGTCCCACAGGACCGACAGGAACGTGACCATGGTCAGGATCGGCCGGATCGCCGGCCAGCTGACCGCCCAGAACGCCTGCCAGCCGCTCGCGCCGTCGATACCCGCGGCCTCGTACTGCTCCTTGGGGACGCCGAGGAGCCCGGCGTAGAGCGTGAACGCCACGAACGGCACGGCCTGCCAGACGACCAGCAGGCCGATCACGGTCAGGGTGCTCGGGCCGGTGGAGAACCAGGAATGCCCGATGAAACCTTCGAAGCCGAGTTTCGCGAGCGTCTTGTTCAGGATCCCGTACTGCTGGTCGAAGATCCACTGGAAGACCGTGGTCGTCGCGAGCACCGGGGTCGCCCACGCGAGGATCAGCGCGACCTGCAGGACCACCCGGACCACCGGGTTGAGATGCCGCATCAGGAGCGCCATGAACAGCGCGAGCAGCAGGGTGGTGATCACGACCGCGGCGGTGAACACCAGCGTGCGGACGGTGATCTCCCAGAATTCGGGGTCGGACAGGATTTCGGAGAAGTTCTCGAACCCGACCCAGACCATCTCTCCGGAGACCAGCTCACGGAGGTCGAGCTTGCGGAAACTGATCCCGATCAGCTGCATCGTCGGCCAGCCCAGCAGGACCAGGATCGCGATCAACGCGGGAAGGATCAGCAGATACGGCGCCGTCCGTTCGCCGAGACGGAGGCGCCGATTCGATTTCGGGGGCTTGATGCGCGGCGAAGCCGGCGGGGTGGCCCCCGCCGGCGTCGTCACATCTTTGGTCGTGGTCATCCGCCGATGAGCTTGTCGAGCGCTGCGTTGGCGTCGGCGGTCGCCTGGTCGAGCGATTTCGTTCCGGTCAGGTAAGCGGTCAGCATGTCCTTGATCGGGTTCTGACCGGACTCGACGTCACCCCACTTGGGGCTGGTCGGCACGGCGCGGCCGTTCTTGGACGCCTCGGCCATGACCTTGGTGAGCGGGTTCGCGTCGAGCGCGGACACGTCGGTCGAGGTACCGGGGACGTAACCGGCCTTGGCCAGCTCGGTCTGGTACTTCGGGGTGGAGAACAGCTTGACGTAGTCCTTGGCCGCGGCCGCGTTCTTGCTGTTGGCCGGGATGACCAGGTTCGAACCACCGAGGAAGACCGGGGCCGACTTGTCGGCGGACTTGCCGGGGATCGCGAAGGCGCCCGACTTCTCCTTGATCGTCGGGTCGGTCTTCGCCGCGGTGTCGGCCTCACCCGGGACACCGATCATCATCGCGACCTTGCCCGCTCCGTAGATACCGGCCTGCTGCGGGGTGGCCTCGTCGGCGTCCTTCGGCGCCTTGGTGCCTGAAGCGTCGGTGAGCTGCTTGTAGAACTCGAGCCCGGCCTTGGCCTGCGGGGAGTCCAGGGTCGCCTTGAAGGACTTCCCGTTGGCCTGCGCGATGTCGCCGCCCTCGTCCCAGATGAACGACAGCAGCTCGTACCAGTTCTGGCCAGGCTGGTAGAGGGCCTGGAACTCGGGGTCGCTGCCGAACTTGGCCTTGAGCTTGGTGATCGCGTCGAGCCACTCCGCGCGGGTCTTGGGCGTCGCGGTGATGCCCGCCTGCTCGAACATGTCCTTGCGGTAGATGACCTCACGGTTGGCCGCGTAGAACGGGACGCCGTAGGTCTTGCCGTCGTACTCGCCCGAAGCCTTGAGGCCCTGGAGCCACTGGGCGCCGTTGAAGTCGCCGACGCTCGAGGTGAGGTCGGCGAGCACGCCCTGGTTCGCGAACGCGGGGGTCTGGGTGTTGCCCAGCTCGATCACGTCCGGCGGGTTGTCACTCGCCAGCGCGGTGGTCAGCTTCTGCTGGATGCCGTTCCACTGCTGGATCTCGTACTTGATCTTGACGCCGGGGTGCGCGTCTTCGAATTCCTTGTGGAGCGAGTTCGTCAAAGATTCGGGGGCGGTCCCGGTCATCAGCCAGACCGTGAGCGCGCCGTTCGAGGCCGGAGCGCTCGAATTCGTGCTGTCGCCACTGCCGGAACCGGCGCAGCCCGCCGTCGCGAGGGTGATGGCCGCGGCGCCCGCAGTCATCTTGAGCCAGCGCTTCACTCGTGCCGTCCTTTCGATGCCCGGCCACTGTGCCGGGCTCCCACAAAATGGTGTAGACCAATGTCGGCAGCGTGGTACGTACCACTCCGACTGTCAAGCAGGTGGCCGGTTCGTTGTAAACGAGCCGCAATCTTTCACCTTGAGTGAGTGCGTGATCACGCTGATGATCGGATTTCGCCGCTGTCGTCAGGTGCTCGCGAGGCACGCTGACATGCGGTTTTTCGTTGGCTGTTCCGGTGATCGGTGCATTCGGCGGGAGCCTGTTGCGCCGTTCGGAGGAGGGCGGCCTCGCGTTCGCCTAGCGGTAGTCCTCGTCGTCCACGGGAGGCTCGATCCCGAGGAGCGCGCGGGTCTGATCCTGGCGGAACCACGCCAGTGTCGCGGTGACGATCAACAGGATCAGGGGGAGGACCGGGTCGCCGTTGGTGAGGATGAACAACTCGGTGGCGCTCGCGCCCACCATGACGCCGGCCAGCAGCAGTGCCGACGGCCCGCCGAGGCTGGGGACGAGCAGCCCGATCGCGCCGCCGACCTCGACGACACCGGTGACGTACCGGAGCCACTGCCCGAGCCCGATCTCGGCGAAGGTCTGTTCGGTGTGACCGCCCGCGAACAGCAGGTAGCCGCTGTAAAGGAACTCGGCGGCGAGCGCGACGCGCACGACCCACAGCACGATCGAGCCGATGGGCAGGCTTCGGGTACCGCTGGTTCCTTCGGACATGCCGGGGATTTTTCTCCGGGGCGAGGTGGCTGGCAAGGTCGCGTTTAGGGGACTACTTGCGAGGGTGTCCCGACGAGAGCCGCTGTCCCCAATGTCGCATTGGAGACACTCAGCGTCTCAGATGCGACATTGGGAACAGTGAGCGCGGGACGGCTCAGCGGTGGAGCGGGGGTGGTGAAGGACTTTTTCGCTACCAGCCGCCACGTTTGCCTTACCCCTCAACAGACCCGAAACGCCATTCACGACCCACTCGGTACCGGCGCCGCTTGGGGAAGCCGCAACTAGAGGACGAAACGCGCCTCAGGCCGGAACCTGCCAAGACTGGCCCGCCGCACCGTTGACCGGCAGGAATCAGAAGCGGCGGAAGGTGGGCATGTCACTGACCGAACTGGACACCTGTCACTTTTGTTCACCGAGAAGAATCTGTTCGAGCAGCAGGTCGACATCGCGGGCGGACTCGGCTTCGCCTATCCGGTGGAAGGTTTCGGCGGCGCGGAGTGCGCGGCGGGCGGCTTCCCGGACGCGGCCGACGGCGCTGAGCACGTGCGCGGCGACGTGGTCGAGCTGCGCGACGAGGTGATCCCGCGCGGGCGCGGTTTCGGTTTCCACCGCGTGCACGGCGGTTTCCGCGGCGTCGAGCGCGGTCAGCGCCGCGTCCAGATCGCCGGAGCGCAGCTGGGAAAGCGTCGCGGCGTTACGGCAAGTGGCGGCCACGTACCCGCCGCCGATCGCCAGTGCCGCGTCGGCCGCCCGCGCGTAGAAGTCGGCGGCGTTCGCGCCGTAGCCGAGCAGGTCCAGTTGTTCGGCGGCGGCCATGCTCACCGAGATGTAGGAGTGCCCGGTGTCGCCGGACCCCTCGAGGATTTCGGCGAGGACGGCGTATTCGTTGAAGGCGCGCGAAGATTCGCCGAGCGCGCGGTAGGAGTCGGCGTACATCCACCGGCAGCGGTGGCCCCAGTCCGGCAGTCCGGTGAGCAGGTCGATGGTGCGGGGCGCGACGTCGAGCACCTCGTCGTAGCGGCCGGCGCCGTGCAGCGCGGTGACGAGGACGTACCACTGTTCCGCGGTGTCCTTGCCTCTCGACGCGGCGACACCGAGGGATACGTAGGCGTCGTCGACGGCTTCGGCGAACCGGCCGGTGCCGATCAGGGACAGCGCCCGAAGCTGACGGAGGTGCCCGCGCAACCGTTCCGGGCCGCCGTCGGGAAGCGTCGCCAGCAGGTGCTCCACGAAGACGTCCAGTTCGTCGAGTGATCCGGCGCGCTCGTAGGCGATCCGGACCTGTTCGACGGCTTCGACGGCCTTCTCGCCGACGTTTCCGACGATGAACGCGTCCGTCGCCGCCTGCGCGAGTTCCAGCGCGGTCGCCGGATCTTCGCCGTCGCCGTTCCGCAGCGACGCGTCCAGGCACAGAAGAGTGCCGTGGAGCAAGGGATCGCCCGCCTCGCGGGCACGTTCGGCCCCGCGCCGCAAGGCTTCATACGCCTCGGGTGTCCGGCCCTGCCCGGAAAGCACGTGCGCCAGCCAGTATTCGCCCCAGCAGGCGGCGTGATCGTCGGTACCCGCGCGCAACCGTGCCGCCGCCACCGTCGTCAGCGCGACGCCGGTTTCGGCCTGATCGTCGAAGACCAGCCACAGGCCGAGCCAGCATTGGTTGAGCAGGAACCGGGTTTCGTCGCGGTACCGCCGGAACCCGGCGGCCGCGCGGCGCAGCCGTTCCTCGGTGTCGCCGTCCTGGAAGAAGATCGCGCGCAGTTCGGCCAGTCGCGGGGCGATCTCGTCGCCGACGGTGCCGATCGCGGCGAGACAGGCACGCGCCTCTTCCGCTTCGGACCGGTGGTTGTGGATTTCGGCCCGGATGACGAGTTCCTCCGCCGACAGGTCCGGCGGCGGCAGGATCGGTACCCGGGGGAGCGCGGAAGGTAGGAGCGGCACGAATTCCGCGACCGGTTTCGCGGTCATCTTCCGCTTGACGTGCTCGGTGAGGTAATCGGTGTGGTCTTCTTCGTCGAGTTCCTCGGCCTCGACGAACGCCGCCGCCCGCATCCGCCGATGCAGCAGGCGCAGGGAAAGGCCGTCGTACGGGCCGTTGAGAACGAACCGGGTCTCGCCGTATCCGGTTTCGATCAATCGGCGGGTGAGCAAGGCGGCCGAAGCGAAGAACTCCATTCTGCCGATGGCGTCCGCGTGGTCGCCGACACCGTCCAAAAGCGACAGAAGATCGAAACCGGTGTGCTCGTTACCGGTGAGCGCGCAGAATTCCAGCCGCAGGGCGTGGTCGCCGTACCGGCGCGGGGCACCGGTCGACGCCCTGGTCACCCAGCGGTAGGTCGACGCCGCCTCGGCGTGCTTACCCGCGGCCGCCAACGGCACCAAGGTCCGGCAGAGCCGGGTGATCTCGGCCCCGCCGGAGTCGGAGCCGCCCGCGTCCGCGCGGCGTGGTTCCACTTCCATGGTCCTGCCCCCAGAACATGACGTAGACGTTGGATCCTAACGCCCGGAGTTCCGTCATGGCCCTGCTTTCGGGTGGATCAGGGGACGCGCACGGCGGCGATTTGGGTCGCTTGCCCGATCAATCTGTTCTTTTCGTCCCAAAGCTCCGCGACCTCGTCCATGCGGTCGCCGCCGATCTCGCCCGCCCGCATCCGCACCCGGACCGGGCCGGGCGCCGGGAGCCCGCGCAGGTACGCGGTGAACTGGACGGTCGGCGCCCAGCCCGCGATGCCGAGGTCGTAGGAGATCGGCGGCACCGGGTCGAGCGCCACGAGCAGACTCACCGGATCCCAGTCGCTGCCGTCGGCGAGCCGCAACCAGGACGAGATGACGCCTTTCCGGGACGGCTGTCCTACCGCGAACCCCGCCGTGGACGGGTCGATCCGCTGTTCGACGACGTCCATCAGGCCGATGCGGAACCCGCCGCCACCGTCGGACGGCACGGGAAGGCAGTCCTGCTCCGCCGGGATCTCGACCGGGTCCACTCCGGACCACCACGCGTCGCCGTCCGTCAGGACGCCCTGGGTGATCAGGGCCTCGGTGCAGGGCTTGCCGTGCTGACTCAGCCGCGCGCGCAACTGGGTGAGGCCGCGGCCTTCGCGCAGCACCTCGACCTCGACGACCGCGGGGCCGGGCTCCGGGGCCACCGAGAACGAGCCACTGATCGCGGTCAGGTGCGGATGCGAGGAGACCGCGGCGGCGGCCTTGGCGAGGACGGCGAGCAGGTAGCCGCCGTGCAGCTTCGCCCCGATCGTCCACTGTGGATCGAGTTCGGTGTCGAATACCGGGTCGTTGCCCCGCTGGACCAGGGCGGTCGCGGTCTGGAAGTGCGCCATGACTCAAGCTGACACCGTCAAGTTGACGATGTCAAGTCCATGCTGGCAGCATCACGGCATGGGCGCGAAGCGGACGAAGGCGCGGCCGGGTGAAGGGGAGAAGCTGCGGGGCGAGATCCTGCTCGCCGCCGACGCCCTGCTCGGCGAGACGGGGACCGACGAGGCGCTGACGCTGCGGGCCGTAGCGCGGCGGACCGGCGTCTCCACGCCGTCGGTCTACGCGCACTTCCCGAGCCGCGATGCCTTGCTGGAGGCGGTCTGCCTGCGGGTGTGGGACGAACTCGCCCATCGGATGCGCGACCGCGCCGCCGAGGTCGCCGATCCGATGCGCGCGCTCAGCCGCTGCGCGCGGGTGTACGCGCGGTTCGCCCTCGACCATCCGGTGCAGTACCGAGTACTCCTGATGCGCCCGTCCGGTGGCTCGTCTCCCGGCGCGGTGGCCTGTTTCCGGCATCTCGCCGACGCGACCGCCGCCTGTGTACGGGCGGGGATCCTGCGCGGCGAACCGGAAACCCTCGCGATGGGCCTCTGGTCGGCGATGCACGGCTGCGTGAGCTTGATGATCGCTCAGCCGGGATTCGACTGGCCGGAGGAGCCGGAGGCGCTGATCGACACCGTTATCCGAATGGCCGGGCTCGGCACGGCGCTCGCCTGCCGGGTCCCGCGGGACGCGATTCCGCCGAGTGCCGTAATGGCCGAGGACCTGGACGGACTGGCGGCGGGCTGGGCGGCATCGCGCGATCGGACTGGTTAGGCTCAGCGCATGTCCGGGACCTCGACGGCCGACGAACGGCTCCAGATGCTCGAGGCCATCACCGACACGGCGCTGGGTCATCTCGGCCCGGACAAGGTGATCGCCACGATCCTCGCGCGCGTGCGCGAGGTGCTCAAGGTCGACACCGCCACGGTGCTCCGGCACGATCCGGGCGCCCAGCTGTTGCAGGCCATCGCCGCATCCGGGATCGAGGAAGAGGTCTTCCAGGACGTCCGGATCGCGGTCGGCGCGGGCTTCGCCGGCCGTGTGGCCGCGGAACGGCGCCCGGTGATCCTCGACCACGTCGACGAGACCACCGTCGTCAACTCGCTGCTGCGGGAACGCGGCCTCCGGACCCTGCTCGGCGTGCCGATGGTGTCCGGGGACGACCTGATCGGCGTGCTGCACGTCGGATCGGTGACCCCGCGCGAATTCCCCGAGGCCGACGTCGAACTGCTGCAGCTGGTGGCTGCCCGGCTCGCACTGGCGGTGCAGATCGACCTCTCCGTCACCGACCGCGCCGCCGCGTTGGCGCTCCAGCGGGGCCTGTTGCCGGGACGGTTGCCCGTCATCGCCGGTATGCAGTTCTCCGCGCGGTACGTGCCGGGAACCGAACCCGGGGTCGGTGGCGACTGGTACGACCTGTTCTCGTTGCCGGACGACCGCCTCGGCATCGTGATGGGTGATGTCGCCGGGCACGGCCTCAACGCCGCCGTGATCATGGGACGGCTGCGTAGCGCGCTTCGCGCCTACGCGCTCGAATCGGACGACCCGGCGGAGGTGCTGTCCAAACTGGACCGGAAGGTGCGGCATTTCGAACCGGGCGCGCTGGCCACCGTCGTGTACGGACTGGTGCCCGCGTCGCGGGACAGTGTGGCGATTTCCCTGTCCGGGCACCTGCCCCCGATCCTCGCGGTACCCGGCCGCCCGTCGGTGTTCGTCGACGTCCCGGTCGACCCGCCCATCGGCGTCGCGGGGTCGACGCGGCGAAGAACGGTGGTCGACCTGCCACCCGGCGCCGTGCTCGCCTTCTACACCGACGGTCTCGTGGAACGACGGGATCACCTGATCGACGTCGGCTTGCGGAGACTCGCCGACGTGATCACTCCCGAGCAGCCCGGAGTGGTGTGCGCGCGGGCGATGGCGGCGCTCGTCGGCGCGACCCCCGCGCAGGACGACATCGCACTCCTCGTGGCCCGGCGCGAACTGGGCTGAGTCACCGGACCGGGTGATTGGCGCGGACGTTCACGGCGGCGAGTTCCACGGTCTTGGCGATCCGCCGCCCCCGGGTCACCGGCTTCTTCGCCGTCAGGATCCATTCCAAGATCAGCCTTTTCGACGACGGCGGGAACTTGTCGAAATGCGCGCGAGCGGCCTCGTCGGCTTCGAGGCGAGCGCGAAGGTCGTCAGGGACGCCTTCGCCGTCGGGCACGACCTGCCAGCGGCCCTTTTCCTTGGCCAGGTCGATCATCGCCCGACCCCGCTCGGTCATCAGTCCCTCGGCGATCAGCCGGGCGGCCCGCTCGCGATTGACCCGGCTCCACGAACTCCGGGGGCCGCGCGGGGTGAACCGCAGCCGGGAACTGGTGGCGTCGTGCTTGCGGTGCAGCCCGTCGATCCAGCCGAAACACAGAGCCTGTTCCATCGCCTCGTCGATGCGGACGCTGGGGATCCCGCTGTCCTTGTGCCGGATGATCAGCCAGACCTCCTTCGCGGTACCGGCGTTTCCGGCGAGCCACGCGCGCCACTCGGCGGAGGTGGCGGCGGTGAAGGTGGCCTCGTCCATGACCGGGTTCCTTTCGTCGTAACGTCTGTGACCATCATCGGAAGCAAAGCGCTCACCGAGTGAGCACTTTTCGAACAGAGGTGGCCTGAGATGGAGATCTGGGTGAACCCGGCGTGCGCCAAATGCCGGTCGGCGGTGTCGATGCTGGACGAGGCGGGGGCCGAGTACACCGTGCGGAAGTACCTCGAAGAGCCGCCGACGGCGAAGGAACTGAAGGCCGTCCTCAAGCGGCTCGGGCTCGAGCCGTGGGACATCACCCGCACCGCCGAGGCGATCGCGAAGGAACTCGGGCTGAAGACCTGGGGGCGCACGCCCGCCGACCGCGACCGGTGGATCGAGGCACTGGCGACACATCCGAAGCTGATCCAGCGGCCGATCATCACCGCCGACGACGGTACGACCGTTGTCGCGAGGACCCCGGAGGCCGTCCAGTCGGTGCTGCCCGGCTGATCCTCCGGAAACTGTCGGTGGTCCTCGCTAGCGTTCCCCGCGTTGTCGAGCGTGGGAGGTCTGGGGTGGAGGAGCACGCTGAGGTGCCGCCGGGGTTGGCGGACGCAGTGGTGCCGGTGGTCGCCGAACTGTTCCCGGTGCTGCTCGGCCGGATTCCGCGCGGCCCCACGGCGGCGCTCGGGAGGCTGGGCGCGCCGGAGACGGATCGGGACGTCTTCGAACTCCAGACCGGACGGCGGACGCGCGGTCACGGCGAGTCGGCGGTGTTGAACGGACTGCTATCCCTCGGAGATCCGGTCTCCGAACGGCTGCTCGGCGCGCTCGAACTGACCCTGGAGGGGCTGCCGGCCGACGTCCCGGACGAGGTCGAAGCGGCGGTCCCCGGTCCGGACGCGACACCGCAGTCGTTCGGCTTCGGGATGATAGGCGGGCCGACCGCCGAGACCGTCACCGCCGTGCGGCTGCTCGACCAGCTCCGGCCAGGGGTCTCCGGGTTGATCGCGGCGCTGGTCGCCGAACTCGCCGCGCACGAGGCCGTGGTCCCGTTGCTGACGCCTGGGCCGGAGTTCGACGACGAGAAGGAACTCGCCGCGGAGCACGGCGCGGTGCATCTCGCGCTGGCCGTCGCGGTCGCGGTGCCGATCCTGCGGCGGGTCGACCCCCCGCTGCTGGCCGGGCGGCCCGCGGGCGTCGTCGGGGTCGCGCTCGGGGTTGTTTCGGCTCTGCTGAGCGAAAGTCCGATGCCCTCCGCGTACGCGGACGTACTGCTGGAGAAACGCCGGGCCGAGTACGTGCTGCCGAGATCCTCGTCGGGGTCCGCCGAGGTGCGCGGGCACCGGTTCACCCTGGCCGAGCGGCCGGTCGAGGGCGAAGCGGACTTCAGCGGAAACGGCCTCGCCGTCACGGTTCCCGGCGGTGTCGCCGTCCGGACCGGGCTCGACGATGGCCAGGTGAACGTGTCGACGCTGATCCTCGAAGCACCGCCGGACACCGTGGCGCTCGACTGGTGGGACGAGGTGGTCGAGGTCTCGTGGTCCGCCGAAAAGGGGGACGCCACCTTGGGCGACAGCGGTGGTCAGCGGTCGAAGACCCCGCCGTGGCCGGGAGATTTCCGGGTCCGGGTGCACGCGATCGGCCGGGACGGAGAAGAGCGGGAGCGCTACGAACTCATGCTCTGGGAGGGGCCGCCGGGGCCGGACGTCGTGCACAAACACAGTGACCGGCTCGGTCATGTCGTTCGTGGCGAGCCGGTGCCCGAGATCGAGACACCGCCGGAGGCCGTCTACCGATGGGTCGGTGAAAGCGCGCTCAGTGACGCGGCGACGGTCACGGTGGTCGCGGGCGCCTCACCGGCGGAGGTGCTCCGGGGATTCGGTGCGGACCCGGCCGAGCCGGTGTCCGCACTGGAACTGTCGCAGGCCTTCGGTATCGACCCGTGGGTGGTCGTGCTCCGCGTCGAGGCCGGGGTGCTGGCCGTGGAGTTCAACGGCTTCCAGGGTTCGTACGGGCCGGTGCTGGCGTCGCTCTCGCGGGCGGGCCGGACGGCGAGCTTCTTCTGGAACGTCAACGCGGTGACCAGGTTGTCCTTCGCGGAAGAGGGGGTCGTCCGCGCCGGGTTCGAACTCGGGCACGCGGCAGAGACCGAGGACCCCAGGGTGATCGAAGCCTTGGCGGGCCTGGATTTCGACAACTATCGCGACAGGCGCGCAAGGGCGTTCGTCGCAGTCGAGCGGTACACCGGCCACCGGTTGGCGGCCGAGGACATCGAACGGATGATGGCGGCCGACGTCGCTTACCGGATCGTGCCGCATCTGCCGGAGCTGTATCCCGAACCACGCGACGCCGACGGTTCGCGCAGGTTCCCCGGCGGCGGACCGTTGGGGGCTGACACGGACAAGCTCGCCTTCCTGCCGGAGGAGACCTTGCGTGATTTGGCTTGGCACGCCGCTTCGGCGGCGGCCGAAGCGGCAGGCGTCGCCGAAGACCTCGTCTTCGCGGACACGCTGGCGCACCGGAGGCTGAGTCCGGAGGCGGAACTCCTGGCCAGGAGGTCGCAACTGCACGAGCACCGGGAGCACGCCTGGTTGTGGCAGGCGATCCATCAGGCGACCAACCCGGATCCACTCGGCGCCGCGATCCGCGCGTTGGACGCGTCGCGATACGCGGCCGGTGCCTTGGCGGCGGATCTGCTCGACCAGGCCCGGCGAATGCTGGACTGACGCTGCTGGGGGCTGAAGGGGTGTCAGCCGTCTTCGGCCGCCGCCGTCCGCTCGGCGGCCAGCAGCCGCAGTCCCGGCAGCAGCGCGAGGATCACCACCGCCATCACCGCGAACACCGGCCGCAGTCCGAGGACTTCGGCGAGCAGCCCGCCCGCCACGGCGCCCAGCGGTTTCGTGCCCCACGCGACGAGCCGGTGGCCGCTGGTGCCCCGGCCCAGCAGATGGTCCGGGATGATTCGCTGCCGCAGCGAAACGACGACGACGTTCCACACCACGGTCCCGGCCCCGCCGAGGAAGAACACCGCGCCGATCACGTATGGATTCGTGGTCAGCGCGGGGATTCCGACGAGCACGGCGCCGGTGAGCAGGCTGAGGACCAAGGCACGGGAGCGGCCGAGCGCGCGTTCGATCCGTTCGGCCGCGAATGAGGCCGCGAAGCCGCCCAGGGCGATGGTCGCCAGCAGGAAACCGTAGGCCTGCTCCGACAGTTCCATCGCCGAAGACGGGCCCACCGCGTAGAGCACGAAGAGGGTCAACCACGCGCTCGTGGCGAAGTTGAAGCCGCCGACCATGATCGCCATGACGCGGAGGAACCGGTTCCGCCAAAGGAAACGCAGTCCCTCGGCGAGATCCGCGCGCACGCTCGTGTCCCGTGTCCGCTCGGTGCGGAACGATCCCGGGACGAAGAAGAGGGCCAAGACCGCGACGATCCAGAGCACCGAAGGAGCCGTGAACGCGACGAAGGCCCCTGCGGCCACGAGGAAACCGCCCAACGGTGGGCCGACGAACTCGTTGGTCGTCAGTTCTCCGGCGTAGAGGCGGCTGTTGGCCCGCGTCAGCTGATCGAGGCCGACGATCTGGGGCAGGATCGCCTGCGCCGCGGTGTCGTGGACCGTTTCCGCGATCCCGATTCCCAGCGCCACCGCGTAGAGCAGCCAGATCGACCCGAAGCCCAGCGCGGCCGCTGCCGCGAGGACGGCGAGCAGGACGGCCCGGAGCAGGTTGGCGGTGAGCATCGCGTGACGGCGGTCGACCCGGTCGACGAGCACTCCGGCGTGCAGGGCGAACATCAGCCACGGCAGGGACAACGCGAATCCCAGCCCCGCGATGAGCGCCGGCGACCGGGTGAGCTGGACGGCCACCAGACTGAGAGCGACCTTCACCACGCCGTCGGCCAGGTTCGACAGACTCGACGAGGTCCACAGCCGCCGGTAGGCGGTCCCCAACGCGGTCATCGATCGAGAATTGCACATCGATGGAGAAAACTCCATCGATGTTCCGTTTCTCTATCGGTCGGCTACGCTGCGTCCATGGACGATCAGGTCGCCGCCAGGGTCGCGGAACGACGGCGCGAGGCGACGGCACGCGAGGCCAAGGCACTCGGCCATCCGCTGCGGCTGCGCGTCCTCCGGCTCTGCGGGCAGCGGGAACTGACCAACAAGGAACTCGCCGACCGGCTCGGCAAGGACCCCGGAACGGTGCTCTACCACGTGCGGCAGCTGGCCGAGGCCGGTCTGCTGGAGCAGGCGCCGGTGCGCACCGGCGTCAGCGGCGCGCTCGAGAAGCCCTACCGGACCGTCGGCAAGACCTGGTGGCTCGACGGTCCGCTCAACGACGAGGACGCCGACACCCGGTTCGGCCCGATCGAGGCGTTCCAGGACGAACTCCGCGAGGCCGGACCCGCTTCGGTGCGAGTGGTCGAGCGGTTCGCATTGCATCTGTCGCCGGAGGAGGTCACCGAACTCGACAACCGCATCCTCGACATCCTCGACGAGTACATGGCCACCGACCACCAGCGGCTCGACCGGCCCCTGCTGAACGGGATCTTCCTCCTGCACCGCATGACGGAAGGATCATGAGTACCCGCCGTCCGGATCGCGTTTAGCCCGCTAAACGCGATCCGGACGGCGACCCACTCGACCCGCCGCTCACTTCACCTGGCGGAAGAAGTCCCGGATGTCGCCGATCAGGAGGTCCGGCGCGTCCTGCGTCGCCCAGTGGCTGCCGCGGTCGAATTCCTGCCACGAAACGATGTTCGCGTGGTCGCGTTCGGCGAAGCGCCGCAGTGGCCGGAAGTCGTAGGCGAAACTCGCCAGCCCGGTCGGCGCGGTCGTCGGCTCGCCCGCGTGCTCGGTGTGCTTGTCCTCGTAGTAGAACCGGGCCGCCGAGGCGGCCGTGTTGGTCAGCCAGTACAGCGTGGCGTTGGTGAGCACGTGGTCGTCGCTCGTGCCCGCCAGCAGTTGCGCGCTCCAGGCCAGCTGTCCGGTCGGCGAGTCGGCCAAAGCGTGCGCGAGGTTCTGCGGCGCGCTCTCCTGGAGTTTCGCGTAGCCGGACATGTCGTCGTTGAAGGTCTGAAGGAACTGCATGTACTCCAGTTCCTTCTCGGTCATGCCCTCGAATTCCGCCGGATCGCCGCTGGGGAACGAGAACAGCTGCGTGACGTGCACGCCGATAACGTGGTCCGCGTCGACGCGGCCGACCTCGGGGGCGACGAACGAACCGGCGTCGTTCCCGTGCGTGCCGTAGCGCTCGTAACCCAGCCGGCGCATCAGCTCGGCCCACGCCTGGGCGGTGCGGTACCGGTTCCAGCCCTTCTCGCGGGTGGCGCCCGAGAAACCGAACCCGGGCAGCGACGGGATCACCACGTGGAAGGCGTCCGCCGGATCCCCGCCGTTCGCCCGCGGATCGGTCAGCTGATCGATCAGGTCGAGGTATTCGAAGACCGAGTTCGGCCAGCCGTGCGTGAGGATCAGCGGCGTCGCGTCCGGCTCCGGCGAGCGGACGTGCAGGAAGTGAATCTGTTGTCCATCGATGACTGTCGTGAACTGCGGGTACCGGTTGAGCTTCGCCTCCCACTCGCGCCAGTCGTAGCCGTCGCGCCAGTACGCGACCAGACGCCGCACGTACTCCAGCGGCACGCCGTACTCCCAGCCCGGCGTGACCGGTCCGCGCTGCACCCCGTCGGTCACCTGGTCGGCGGGCAGTTCGTTCGCCCAGCGGACCCTGGCGAGGCGGTCGGCCAGATCGTCCAGCTCGGCCTGCGGGACGTCGACGCGGAAGGGCTTGATCTCGGTGTTTGTGCTCATAAGACCAAGGTAGAGTGCTATTAGGAACATCTCGTTCCTAATGAAGGAGCAGTCTGAAGAAATGTTGGAAACCTCGGCAAGACTGCTCCGTCTGCTCTCCCTGCTGCAGACGCCCCGTGACTGGACCGGCGCCGAACTGGCCGGACGCCTGGAAGTGAGCGCGCGGACGATCCGCAACGACGTCGAGCGGCTGCGCGCGCTCGGCTACCCGGTGAACGCGACCCGCGGTTCCGTCGGCGGCTACCGCCTCGGCGCGGGCGCCGACCTGCCGCCGTTGCTGCTGGACGACGAGGAGGCCGTCGCCGTCGCGATCGGCCTGCGCACCGCGGCGGGCGGCACCATCGCGGGCGTCGAGGAGACGTCGTTGCGCGCGCTCGCGAAGCTGGAGCAGGTGCTCCCGTCCCGGCTGCGGCGACGCGTGAACGCGTTGCAGGCGTACACGATTCCGGTGCCCCGTGACGAGCCCGGCCCGCGCGTCGACGCCGAGACACTGACCGTGCTGACTGCCGCCTGCCGGGATCGCGAGGTGCTGCGGTTCGGCTATCTGGCCCACGACGGGTCGGAGAGCGTCCGGAAGGCCGAGCCGTACCGCCTGGTCAACTGGGGACGCCGCTGGTACCTGGTCGCGTGGGACCTCGACCGCGACGACTGGCGCACCTTCCGCGTCGACAGGCTCACCCCACGCGTCCCGACCGGCCCGCGTTTCACCCCGCGTGACCTGCCCGAGGACGTCACGGACCGGGTGCGGCGCGGCGTCTCGTCCGCCGCGTGGCGGTACCGGGCCGACGTCACCGTGCACGCGCCCGCCGACGAGGTCACCGCACGGATCAACCCGGCCGTCGGCACGGTGGAGGCCGTCGACGCGAGTACGTGCGTGCTGCACACCGGCGCCGACAGCATCGAGACTCTGGCCGTCCACTTAGGACTCCTCGGCTTTCCCTTCACGGTCACCGAACCCCCGCAACTAGTCGACTACTTGCGTACCTTGGCCGGCCGGTACCGCGACGCGACTCGCAACTAGTCCTCTAGGGCCTGTTTCAGAAGTGGGTCTTGGTTTGAGATGATCTTCGTGTGGGGCGTGGTGACCTGACGGATGAGCAGTGGGCGAAGCTGGAACCGTTGCTGCCTATTGGGAAGAAGCCGGGTCGTCCG
>NZ_JADNQM010000061.1:0-31963 GCF_046269425.1 Amycolatopsis sp. cmx-11-12
CGCGCACCGGATCCGCTGCTCAAGCTGGCGCAGACGCCACCAATACCGCGCCCAGCAAAGCCACTACCAGCGACAAACAACCCACGAACCATGACCATCACGAACTACGACTGGAGTACTAGGCGAGAGGTGCAATTTCAAGCCGATGGCCTGGGTTTCTTAGAATCCACGCTTGCTCGGTGGCTGCGGATCGATGTCGTTTGAGTGCGCGGTTGAGGAGTTCGACGGCGAGGAGCAGGGCCAGGAGAGGGCAGGCTGCGACGGTGACGATCAGGAGGAGGCTGTCGACGATGAGTAGCCAGATGGCGGCGGTGGTGTGGTCGGCTTCGAATTGGAGGGCGAAGTCTCGTCCGTGGCGGTAGGAGGCGTAGGCGGCGCCGAGTGCGACCAGGGCAGCGCAACCGCACTGCACGGCCAGAGCGGTATCGCGCCACGCCCCGGAGGAGACTGCTCCGTTCGGGTTGCTCATGGCGGTCACCGAGCCTTGCGGCGGTGCCGCTCGATCACGGCTATCGCGGAGATCTGCAGCTCACGGGGCATTTGGTTCGTGAGGTACCTGTTGGAACCGCGCCCTCGGGTGCGCGCACACCGCAAACGAGCTGTTTGCCTTGGTGCACACCGACTTGCGCGACGCCACGAGGGAGCGGATGAACCGGCAGGGCGCCGCGCTCCCGTCCGATGCCCGCACGGTCGACGTCAGCGTCCGCTACCACGCGAGGCGCATCGCCGAGGCCAACCGCACCCACGGGCTCTCCAGCTAGGAGGTCTCGAGGTCGCTGATGCGGCGGTCCAGCATTGCCGGGTCAGCGCGGAGAGGTCTATCTCGGCGATGTCGAGCCAGGTGCATCCACCGCTCTCAGCGCTGTCGGGGTGACGACGTAGCCGGTGCGACCGCACGGCGTCATGAACAGCGAAGTGACGTCGCCCGCCCCGTGACCGCTCAGTACCTTTTCCGCGGCGACCTCCATGAAACCGAACAGAATTCGGGTGCGCTGGACCCCGCGACCTCGTCGGTAAGGCACCCATGCCGACTCGGCAGCCGTTGTCCGACAGCCGGGCAGTGGCGAGCCCTACGACGCCAACGATCCCGCCTCGCAGTTGTGGATTCACCTGACCGCCTGGCATTCGATCCTCTACGCTTACGAGAAGTACGGACCCGGCAGGCTCAGCCGGGAGGAGGAGGCCCGCTACTGGGCCGACTGCGCCATCGCGGCCGAACTGCAGACTTGTGATCCCGCCGACGTGCCCCGTGACCGCGAGGGTGTACGTGAGTATTTCGAGCGGGTGCGTCCCCAGCTGGTCGGTTCCGCAGTCGCCCGGTCCACAATGGACCATCTGCTGCACGCCGAAGTGATGCTGCCGCCGATTCCCCCGGTGTACTGGCCGGCGACGCTGGTCGCGACCACCGCCCTGCGAGTCGCGACCGTCGCGTCCATGCCGCGCTGGATGCGCGAGATGGCGGGCATCCATCAGAGCCATCTGATGGACACGCTGATCGTGCCGGTCATGCGGATCTCCTTCCGCCTGAGCCGGGCCAGCCGCTGGCTCCAGCTCGGCGCACTGCACCTGCTGTCGCCCTCGACCCTGCCCGTCGTGGCGCCCGTACTGTTCGACATTCCGCCCGCGACGCCGGAGACGCTCAGCCCCGCCGAAGCCCGTGAGCGCTACGGCTACGCCAAACCCCGCCGAGGCCCACCTCGACCTGCGCGCCCGGCAACACCAGCGCGTGTTCACCGATCATCGGGAAGCCAGCGACATCGGCCTGATCGAGTCCGAGCCCATCCTGGGCACACGCACGAGATGAGCGCACTCGCTCAACTGTCAGGTCGGCGGGGTGACCGCGCGATGGAAATCCGAAATTTCGGCTCTTGCGGTGAGGCGGAACGTCGACGGATGCTCGTCTGCGGACGAACGTCCTTTCGCCTTTCCGTCCTCCGTAGCCGACCGGCACGGAACGTCTCCACCGGCCTGTCCGGGTTATGACACTGTGGAGCATCCGATGCACTCTTCCCTGCAACGACGCAGAACGATTCTCTCCACGAGAACGCGTCTCCGTTCGCTGTTCGCCCTCGTCGCCGCGACACTGCTCGCGGTGTCGGTGTCGGTGCCCGCGAACGCGGCCGTGTCCTCGGCCCCGGCCGGGACCTCTGGTGTCGAAGGCCTCTATCTGCTCAACAGCCGGTACAATCGCGACATCGGCGCCACCCGCGGTTGGCAGGTCACCTGGCAGGTGCCCGCGGTCACCAACGGCAATGACGCTCAAGGCGTGGTCGGGCAGTGGTACTACAACCTCGAGTCCGGGATCTACTACAACAACGACGTCGGCTGGGCCGTCTACTTCTACGGTGACGACAACGGTCTAGAGAACAACCCGGACTGCTCGCAGACCTGGTCGACGGGCAGCATCTGCCGCGGGTTCTCGCACCTCCCTGTCGGCAAGCAGCTGACCTTCATCTATGAGTACTGCTACTCCGGCAGCCAGATCTGCCTCTACGTCGACCTGCGCGACGGCAAAGGCCGACGCTACCTCACCTCGGACAAACGCAGCACGGTCGAGATGTACGCCCATGACATCGAGACCTTCGCCGACAGCAACCGCGTCGAACCGAAGATCCCGTGCGACAGGCCGACCAAGATGGTCAGGCAGTCCGTCAAGTTCGAAGACGGCCGATGGTACTCGCCGGTCGGGAATTGGTGGACGTTCGAAGACGAAAGCTCGCGCTACCAATACCGCAACATCAACACGTCGGCGAACCCGGCAAACTGGGAGAGCTGCTCGGAATAACCCACCGCTCGTCAACCCTGGCGGGGTAGTGCGAAGTCCGCCCCGCCAGGGTCCAGTCCTGTCCCGAGTGGACGATCAGTCGGTGAGTGCCCGCTCAAACCGAGAACCTGCGTACTGAACCGGTCAGGTCTTTGTCAAAGTGTTGACCGCGGGGCGGCGGCAATGGAAAGTCCCTAAGGAGAGAAATGTCGATCGATGGCCCTTAGGAGGCACGATGCGGCACAGGTTGGTGGCGGCTGTGGTCGCTTGAGGTGATCGGGGTGCCTGCCGTCGCTTCGGCGACCTCGACAACGACTTCGGCGTGCCATGGCTGTGCAACCACATCGGCCAGCCGTGGAAGACCCAGCAGGTCGTCCGTGAGATCGCCACGACGCTGTTCAAAGCCACCCCGGACGGCGAGCCCGGCAACGACGACCTCGGCGCGCAGTCGTCCTGGTACGTCTTGGCCGCGCTCGGCATCTACCCGACCACGCCGGGGACACCGGACCTGGTCGTGCACAGCCCGCTGTTCGAACGCGCGGTGCCGGCTCTGCCGAACGGGCGCACGATCGACATCCGCGCGCCGAAGGCGTCGGCCGACACGCAGTACGTGCACGGCCTGCGGCTGAACGGCCAGTACTGGAACCGCGCGTACCTGCCGCAGAGCACCGTGCGCGAGGGCGCACAGCTGGAGTTCACCCTCTCCGTGCAGTCTGACCGGCGTGGACCGCCATCACCGCGCCACCGTCCTATCGCGACGGTGAACGCCCGCTCCTGGCATCGGTCACCAGCCAGGTCGTCGTGGCGCCAGGCGGCACGGGCGAGGTCACGGTGAGCGCGCAGCGGCTCGGTGACTACGACCACGTCCTCGGTGTCGTCGCGAACCCGCCCACCGGGCTCACCGTGTCCGGTCCGCGGTGGCTCAAACTCGACGGCCGCACTGGTGGCGGGACCGCGAAGCTGTCGGTCGTCGCCGGCCCCGGGACCGCCGAGGGCTACCACGAGGTCCCGGTGACCGTGCGGGTCACGCCGAGAAGCAGCCTCACCGCCGCGTGCGGCAACGTCGGCGTCTCCGACGACGGCGACACCGGTGCGGCGAACTTGACGCCGCCGGAAACAGCTATTCGCGGCAGGCGCTGGCGGCCACGGGACTCGTCGGCGGCCGGACGGCGCAGGTTTCTGATACGTCGTTCGTCTGGCCTGCCGCGCCCGCCGGACAACGTAGTGCCCGCCGGGCAGGTGATCGACTTGCGGGGCAGCGCCACGACGCGGCTGCTGTTCGTCGGCGCGGCGGCCAACGGAGACCATCGCGCGACGGCCACCTTCACCGACTGCACCACCGCAACCCGCGAGATGGCGGGGCGTCGGTCTACGCGACGACACCGTTCGAAGTGCCCGCGGGCAAACCCCTCGCCTCGGTCACGCTGCCGAACAACGCGAACCTCCACGTCTTCGCGATCGGACTGGGCTGACCGCCCAGGTCACGGCGTCCGGCGATTGGTGACCCTGGGTCGCTCGTTCCCGTCTTTCGGTGGATTGTGAACGAGAGGTGATGTGGTCGATAGGATGCGTTGGTGAGTGAACATCCGACGTTGTCCGGTATGGAGGCCTTCGCCTCCATCGGGCAAGGCTTGCCGAGTCGGCACCGGCTCACGCGTGACGAGGTCGAGAAGTCCCAGCGCAATCGCATCGTGGTCGCGTTCCTCCAGGTCGCGGCCGAGAAGGGGTACGCGGCGGTCACGATCGGCGACATCGTGGAACGCGCCGGGGTGTCCCGGCAGGCGTTCTATCGGCAGTTCCCCACCAAACAAGACTGCTTCATCGGCGCCTTCCACACAGCCGCCGAACTGGCACTGGGCTCGATCACCCGGCCGCTGAGCGAACTCCCCCACACCGACTGGCGGGCTGGTATCGCGGCCACGATGGACAGGTATCTGCGAGCCATGGCTGCCGCGCCGAAGGTGACCTGGACGATGCAGATCGAGTGCCTGGCCGCGGGCCCCGAGGTGGCCGCGTTGTACCACCAGGCGATCGGCCAGATCGCCGAGTTGTACCGCATCACCTACAACCGGGTGGTGCGCCGAGAGGACCCGGGCAGACCCGCGTTGCCGGGCGAGAGCTTCGACATCCTGGTCGGCGGCATGTCGGACCGCATTCGCCACTGCCTCTACACCAAGGGTGCCAAAGCCATCCCTGATCTGATCCCGGGCTTCGTCGCGACCATCATGGCGCTCTTCGGCGAGAAGCCCGACCCCACTGAAGAGTTCTGAACGGCACCGTTCTATGCCGACGACCGGCACTCCGTGTGGAAACTTCGTCTCCGTTCTGCCGATGGGCCATTCATAGTTCGATTACGGCTCGAACCGTGCACTGAGCTGCCACCCTCGCTTCGCCTTGGGCACGGTCTGTGTCGGCAACGAATCAAGATACTGTAGCTCTGGAGAAACCGGTGCGGCATTTCAGAGCTTGCGCACCACCGAGGCATTCTGCCTCGGTCCTGGCTGCGCTGAGCCGTCGGAACGATGCAATGCCTTCGGGCACTGGAAAGTCCGTGCAACGGGACGCCCGACTCGGCCGGGACGACGGAGTCGGCCAAGCCGAGCACGATGATCGGCAGGCCACGCACGTCCGGCTGCCCTAGGCTGATCCAGGCCATGTCCAGGCGATGCCGAGAACCCCGGAATCCCGGCCATGGGCGACCACATGCACCGCGTGGTGGCTGTTCAACGTCAGGTCGGTCAACCGGTGGTAGTCCTCGTTCAGGTCCGCCCGGACGTAGGCGTAGCAGTCGGCCGGCAGCATGGACGGCTGGAACCGCACCTCGAGCACGTGGTTCGCCTGAGCGTGACGGAACGCATGCGCGACCTCGGTCCCGGCCGGCATGGTGCGATCGATGAATTCCCGCGCGTACAACCACGTCTCGCCCGCACGCAAGGCTTGATCGAACAGCCACTCCACCACCAGTACGCGTCCCTCAGGATGACGGTGAACCCGGCCGACCCGGCAGTTGCGCACCGCTTGTACGTCCACCTGCTCGATGTCACACCCGGCGTCCCCGAAGTACGCGACCACATGACGGTCCACCTGATCCCGGCGGGCCCGCACCAGGCATGTGGACCGATTGCGGGACGGCCGCCGTTGCGCGTCCACGGTCACGCTGTGTTCCTCGCTGAGAAGCTCAAGATTCCAGTCACGGGAGCCGGACAGCCGGCCGAGAAGCTCACCGACCGGACCGGTGCGATCGTCGATGCCCTGCCGGGAAGCAGGCAGCACCCGGCCCGCGGCGACATCGAGATGCTTGAGCAACGCCCCTCGTGGTATCTCGAGAATCTCTTCGAGCACCTCAACGGCGCGCAACGAAGAGGCTCGACCCGGCCGGGTGCGCCCATGTTGCCAATCGCTCAGGCTGGACAATGCGATCCGGATGCCGCGCTCGGCCAACCGGGCACACAACCTGTCCAAGGTCAGGCCACGTTCTTGGATGGCGGCCCGCAAGACGGCGTGGAACGGCCCGGTCCGCTGAAGAGTCCCCAGTCCGATTCGGAGATCGGCCGGGTAGCTACGCGACACCATGCCAGCCTCCGCGATTCATATACCCCAGGGCGAAGAAGCCCGATGCTACCCAGCACGGGTCACTGCGTCCAGAGTGGACCGTGAGCATCCATCACTCGATTTTCGGGACGACACACCGGCAAACGCGAAGACTATTGCAGGTTTGCCGGCTTGAAGTCGCTTCGAAGTCGGCGCGGTAGCCTTCCGAAATTTTGACTCTTGCCGCGTCTGGAATCGCCGGGGATGCTCAGACGGATTCACCGGCCGCCGGTCACCAAACCCTGGCTCGCCGGACGACCACTGGAGTGACAACGTTGTTATCGGCCATAGGAGAACGCATCTAGTGTCCCCTCGGCCTGTTTCCGCCGCTGGAGGACGGTTTTGAGGCTGCCGGCCGGTCGCGGCAAGACCGTGTCCTCGGGCGGCGGTACCGGGGATGGTGACGGTTTGCTTGGCCAGAGCGGTCTTGATCGCCTCGGCCAGTTGCTCGCCCATGCGGGGCGGGTGGGCCCTGGCGATGGCGGTCAGCTTGCGGCGCCCGGCCTTGGCGGTCGCTGCCGGGCCGCCGCAACGCGAGAGAGTCTCCAGCACTGCCGAGTGGCCGACCTTGGGGCGGAGGGCGTATTCGAGGGCAGGGTGAACGCCGGTGAGCAGACCGCGGATCCGGTTGCGGATCCGGGTGGACTTGCCGGCCAGGCTCGGCCGGCGCCCACATCGACCGGGCGCACGGTGAAAGCGTCGGTCATCGGTGACCGATGAACGCGGTGACTGCCTCGACGACCGCGCCGGGTTGCTCGTCGGGGATGAAGTGCCCGGCATCGGGGATGACGACTCCGCGTGTGTCGGCCGCCCAGGGACTCAGGGAAACGGCCATGTCCGGGATCGAGCCGTGCGAACTGGAGATTCCCAGGATCGGAACGGTCAAGGTGCCTCGGCTGAGTGCGTCGTGGTTCTTGCGTCCCGATTCCATCACGGAGCGGTCGAAGTGGTCCGGGATGCTCTCTTGGGCGATGTGGGCGGCGAGGACACCGAGGTTGTGCTGGTTGTTGCGGTGGAGACGGCGAAAGGCTTCGTCGACGGTGATACGGCAGCGTGCCGCGAGGAGGCCTTTGGCTTGTCCGATCACGGCGGCGACGCTCGTGATGCCCGCCCGTAGTGCCCGCGGTGTGAAGCGGGCCGGCGCGGCAGGCCGCGCCGTCACGGCCTGATCGAGGCGAAGTCGGCCCTCCTCAAGCAGGCGGTCGGATAGTCGACCTGGCTGTACCTGTCGAGGATGGTGATTCCCGCCTGCCGGACGGGCAACAGGGCGACGACATGCGTGGTCGCCTGAAAGCGACGGCTCTCCGTAACCACTCATGCAGGACTACGCCCACCGGCTCGCTTCGTAGCCGAGAAGGTTGATGAGAGCGTCTTGGTGTCAGCTCACATTCCGATTGAGGAGCATGGTCAGGAAATCCCCGTTGGGTGAAAGGTCCAAGACGTCGATCCGGTACCCCTCGATGACTGTGGGCCGCGGAGCGACGGCGTCCATCATGAATGTCCCCCTTGTGTTCTCCGGCGGCTTCACGTAGGACATCGTCACGATCGCGCGTCCCGCCTGGGCACACTGGCCATCTCGTGGGCATCGCTCGTCCCGCACCGATTCGTAGGCGAGGCGAAAGCCTTCACCCTCGATCGTGACCCAACTTCCGAGGCGAAGCGTGAACCGATCACCCAAGCCAGGAGAACCACACGAGGAGATCAAGGCCACGATCACGACCCCGAACAGAATTAGCCGCATGGCAAGGCTGGCGGACTGTGTTCGTCTCATGCCCGGAAGACGTTGCGGTCGCCCTCCGAAGTTGCATCGGCGAGATAGGATTTCCTGTGCCCTCACCGGATGATCGTCAATCGGGCGGTGCCGGCCATCCTGCAGGCGGGTTGCGATGTCCGAACGGCCCAAGCTCCGGCCGTCGACACCGGTAATGCGTTACCTGCCGCGTGTGAGCTCATCAAACCCGGGCGAGTCCATTGCTTGGGTCTGACGTGCTCGGATACCACGGTGGTGGAAGAGTAGGTGCCGGTGTGATCGCACGGGTGCGGTGGGGTGGATCTGGGCATGGAGCGAATCGTCGTTCATGGTCGGCCCCGATCGGGCGGACACATCGAACGCCCGATCGGGGCACTATGGTTGCCGCTCACTCTCGTCGAGTGGTCGTGTTGTTCGCCTGAGTGGTATCGAGGGCATTCCTGGTTGGCCGCTGGTCGCCATGGCGCTTCCTGTCGCGTGATCAGCGCGCCAACTATTTCTTGGCGTGAGGGCGGAGGTGTCAGCCGCCTTCACCGCATTGGCGACTGCGGCCTCGTGTCGAGTGTCGGTCGGCCCGCAGAGGAGTCCGATCGATCTCTATTGCCGTCGATGAAGGACCAGCCCTCGACGCATACGTCACCCACTCCGTGCGCTGAGAACCACTCGGTCCACTGATAGGCAGGTTGTTCCTGGGATGGGCTGTACTTGACCAGGCAGGCCCCCAGAGGTGGAAGTAGCCCCAATGTGGGCCGTCGGACATGTACGACCGGAAGGCGGCGCGCACGCTGTAGTAGCCCCCACTCCTGCTGTCCACTTCCATGCAGACTTCGCGGTTGAAGTATCTCTCAGTCGCAATGCTCTGCGGAGAGGCCGATGCCGGGGGAGCGATGGCGATCAGTGATAATGATCCCCCTAATGTTGCTAATGCTACTCGAAGGTATCGCATTGTTCACTCTCCTTGGGGGTGGAATGCTTCAATTGCCCTATGATGGCCGGTGTGGCTGGATGGGGAGGAGCGGGAATGCTGTCCAGCAAGCTGCCGATGGTTGACACCCCGTGGTTCACGGTTGGCCTGATTTCGTAAATTCTATCGATTGCTCACTTCCCTTTAGATTCACTGGAACTTGATCAAGCTTCTCGGCGAGTTGGGCGCATTATTTCTAATGCGGGTCGGGAGCTTTGCCTTGGCTGACGGGCTTCCCGTGTACTCCATACTGCAGTGTTGTGCAGCCAAGAGCCGTACGTCTGTTGATGCCGATTTTGTCGGCATTGATGCGGTCTTTTCATCCGGCCAGCCCCACCGTCGTCGCGGTGGTGAACCGTATCGATCGGATGGCGCCGGACTTTTATGGTCTATCCATGAGAAAATCCACCTTGGCCCTCACGCTTTCCAGTTGCCTCGTCGGCTTGGTCGCGATGGCAGGTGTTCCCGCACACGCTGGCGCTGCGGGGAGAGGCGAACTGCTTTCAGCCGTCCCCATCACGACCCTGACACCTGTACGAGTGACGGATCTGCTCGCGGGGCACGCCATCGATACCGCGTCGGTGCGCTACGGCGTCGACGCCTACCGGCTCGAGTACCGAACCCGCGGCCCGGACGGACGGCCGATCATCGCCAGTGGTGCTGTGGCCCTGCCTCGCGGTGGTCGGGATCGCTACGGGACGGTCGTTTTCCAGCACGGAACGATCGCTGCCAAGGCGGAGGCCGGTTCGGTGAACTCGGACAGCAACAGACTCGCACCGATCACCTTCGCGGCGGCCGGTTACGTCACTGTCGCACCCGACTACTTGGGGCTGGGCACCGGCCAGGGAGAACACCCTTACCTCGATCTGCCAACCGAAACCAGTGCGTCGGTAGACATGCTCCATGCAGCGGACACCTTTACTCGCCGGTTGAGCCGGCCTATGGACCGCAGAGTTTTCATCAGCGGGTTCTCGCAGGGCGGCCCGGCCGCGTTAGCACTTGGCCGTGCTTTGCAGGCCGGTGCGGATCCACGCTTCTCGGTACGGGCGATCGCCGGTGTCAGCGGCGTCTATGACCTGTTCGGCACGCAGTTCCCCGGTGCGTTGAACGGAACGATCGTGCCCAAGCTCGCCACGATCTCGACTGCCTACTACATGGTCGCCATGAACCGTTTGTACGACATCTACGGAGAGCCTTCTCGCGCGTTCCGGGCGCCCTATGACGAGGTCATGGAAGCTCTCTTCGATGGCAGGCACTCAGGCCAGGACATCGCCGCCAAGCTGCCGGACGCACCGACGGAGTTGCTCACCGACTGGGCTGTCGAGCAGTTGCGGCGGCCCGCCGGTCCCATGCTGCGGGCAGCGCGAGCCAGCGACGGGGCGTGTGCCGGTTGGCGGCCCCATGTCCCTGTCCGGCTGTTCGCCGGCACGGGTGGCGACGAACTGGTCCCCATCGGGAATTCCCTCCAGTGCCAGGAGGCTTTTCGAAGCCGCGGCGTCAGAGCGCCCATAGTTGATCTCGGCGAGGTGGACCACAACACGTCCGCGAAACGTGCTTATCCGCTGGTGCTTGAGTTCTTTGCCAGCCACGAGTGAGTAACGGCCGACCACTGGCCACCGGCACCGGCAGGAGGGCGACCATGACAGGTTCCGACCCTTGAATGCCGGGTCAAGGTCGAGCCTCGATCGCGCGTAGGCATCGTTCCGCCTGTTGCCGGAGCGCGCCTTCGAGTTCCGGCGGTCCGCTGACCAAGGTGAAATCGGTCTGCACCGACGTGATCATCCACACCAGGTCGGCTGTCGTCGGAGCGCCGAGGTGCAGGAGACAGCGGTACTCGTCGACGGCCTCGACGGCGCCCATCCCCGGCCACACCCGGTCGGCCACCGCGGCGGCCGATTCGTGCAGTTCGACCGTCGCCTGGTACGGCCAGGTGCGCGCGGAAAGCTGCTGCGCCAGATAGGCCGCGACGTCGTCGAACGGGGGCTCGCGGGGCGTGAACCGGGCGCCGGCGGGTGGCCGCGGGGTGAGGCGATCGACACGGAAGGTGCGCCAGTCGTCGCGGTCGACGTCGAAGGCGACGAGGTACCAGTGTCTGCCGAAGTTGACCAGGCGGTGGGGCTCGGCGTGCCGCCGGGAGGCGCCGCCGCGCGGGCTGAGGTAGTCGAAGCGCAGGCGTTCGTGGCGGCGGCACGCGTTCGCGATGGTCATCAGTGTGTCCGCCGAGATCTTCGGGCCGGGCGCCACCCCGGCGCGCACGGTCGCGGTCTGGAGTGTGTTCACCCGACGCCGGAGCCGCGACGGCAGCACCTGCTCCAGCTTGGTGAGCGCGCGCAACGCGGTCTCCTCGATGCCGGTGACCGAACTGCCGGTGGCGGTGCGCAGTCCGACGGCCACCGCGACGGCTTCGTCGTCGTCGAGCAGAAGCGGTGGCAGGGACGCGCCCGCACCGAGCCGGTAGCCGGGCGTGCCTTGGAGCGCGTGCACCGGGTAGCCGAGTTCCCGCAGGCGCTCGACGTCCCGTCGCACGGTCCGCGTGGTGACGCCGAGGCGTTCGGCCAGGTCGGTACCCGGCCAGTCGCGGTGGGTCTGCAGCAGCGACAGGAGCTTCAGCAGTCGTGCGGAGGTTTCCAGCATGGTTTCATTCTGCCGTCCGGTTAGGACCGAAGTCGTCCTAACCGGTTTCTAACGTGGTTCTCATGACACAGGACATCCACCCTTTCTCGATCGACATCCCGCAGGCCGACCTCGACGACCTCGCCACGCGCCTGGCCGCCACTCGCTGGCCGAGCGAACTGCCGGACGTCGGCTGGAGCCGGGGTGTGCCCGCCGGTTACCTCGCCGGACTCGCCGAGTACTGGCGCACCGGTTTCGACTGGCGGGCGCAGGAGGCCGCGCTCAACGCGCACCCGCAGTTCGTCACCACCATCGACGGTCAGCGCCTGCACTTCCTCCACGTGCGCTCGCCGGAGCGGGACGCCACGCCGCTGATCCTGCTGCACGGGTGGCCGGGCGGGGTGACCGACTTCCTCGATGTGATCGGGCCCCTTTCGGACCCGCGGGCGCACGGGGGAGACCCGGCCGACGCCTTTCACCTGGTGATCCCGTCCTTGCCTGGGTTCGGGTTCTCCACGCCGCTGGCCGGCCCGGGGATGAGCGCCGCGAAGATGGCAGGCCTGTTCACCCGGCTGATGGCCGCGCTCGGCTACGAGCGGTACGGCGTGCACGGCTACGACACGGGTTCGTGGGTCGCGCCGGAGATCGGCAAGCAGGATCCGGGACACGTGCTCGGTGTGCACCTCAACGCGATGATCACGTTCCCGATCGGCGCCGAGGGCGAACTGGACGACCTCCCCGAGGCCGACCAGCGCCGCTGGGAGTCGATGCAGAACTTCAACGACGGCTACCTGCAGTGCAACTCCAAGCGTCCGCAGACGGTGGCCTACGCCCTGCACGACTCGCCCGCCGGTCAGCTCGCGTGGATCGTGGAGAAGTTCAAGGAACTGACCATGCCCGAAGACGCGCTGCCCGAGGAATGCGTGGATCGCGACCGCATGCTCGCCACGATCTCGTTGTACTGGTTCACCGGTACCGCCGGTTCGGCCGCCCAGATCTACTACGAGGAGATTTCGGCGAACGACTGGAGCGGCGGCGAATCCGGTGACTGGGGCGCCGCGGTCGCGCCGACCGTGCCCACCGGTGTGCTCGTGTCCGCGCACGACGTGACAGTCCGTCGTTGGGCCGAGCGCGACCACCACGTCGTGCACTGGACCGAACTCGGCCACGGCGGGCACTTCCTCGCCATGGAGGCGCCCGCCGCGCTGGTCGACGACGTCCGCGTGTTCTTCCGGAAGGTGCGCTGAGATGGGCGCCCGCGGGACCGCGGTGCTGAGCCCGCGGGCGCTCAACCGCGCCCTTCTCGGCAGGCAACTTCTTCTCGGCCGTGTCGATCTCGGAGTGGCCGAGGCGACCGAACACCTCTTCGGACTGAATGCGCAGGATGCGGATCTCGCGTACTTCGCGCTCTGGAACCGGCTCGAACGATTCGCCGTCCAGGACCTCACCGTAGCCATCGAGCGCGGTGTCCTTGTTCGGTCCACGATGATGCGGGCCACCCAGCACCTGATGTCGGCGGCCGACTTCCGGCTGGTCCGGCCGGTGCTGGCGCCGCTGTTGCGGCGGGTGCAACGCAACGCCTTCGGCGGCCGCACCACCGGCGTCGACCTCGGCGAACTGGTCGCCGACGCGGCCGAGCTGCTCGACGGCAACGGCATCCTCACCCGGCCCGAGCTGGGGCGGGCGCTCGCGCGGACCCGGCCGGGTGCCGACGCGCAGGCGCTCGGCTGGACCGTGCAGTACCTGCTCGCGCTGGTGCACCCCGCCCCGAGCGGAACGTGGGGCAAACGCGGCGCGACCCCGTTCGCCGTCTTTCCCGGTGTACCCGAAGCCGCTACCGCCGACGACGTGCGCGAGCTGATCCGGCGTTACCTCGCCGCGTTCGGTCCGGCCACCGTCGCCGACGCCCGGACCTGGTCGGGGGTGAGCGGACTGCGTGAGATCTTCGAGCAGCTGCGGCCGGAACTGCGCACATACACCGACGAAGCGGGGCGCGAGCTGTTCGACCTGCCGGACCAAGAGATCCCTCCGCTGGATCTGCCCGCGCCCGTCCGGCTCCTCGCGGAGTTCGACGCGACCCTGCTCGCCCACGCCGACCGCACGCGCGTGATGACCGAGCCGATCCGGCGTCAGGTCTGCCAGGGCGCGGCGGTCGCGGCCACCGTGCTCGTCGACGGCACGGTGGCGGCGACCTGGACAAAGGACCGCACAGGTGTGCTCACGGTCGTGCCGCTGCGCTCGATCTCCGCCGCTGACCGAGCGGCCATCGAAGCCGAAGCGCTGCGGCTACTGGAGTTCGCCGCTCCCGGCGCCGTTCACGACGTCCGGTTCAGCGGATAGTCCACAGATGACCGAAGGTGTCCCCCAACACCGATTGGATTTCCTTGACAGACTGGACCGCACTAGGAGCGGCCGCTCCCGAGGTATGCGTGCCTGTCGGCGTGGACGCTTGTCGGCGCCCACCCGAGGCTCTTCGTCAGAGCAGATCGTGGATCTGGATCGGGAGATCACGGACACGACGCCCGGTGGCGTGGAAAACTGCGTTGGCGATGGCGGGTGCGACCCCGTTGGCCCCGATCTCCCCGATGCCCTTGGCCCCCAGTGCGCTCGTGCGGCGATCGTCGTCCTCGATGAAGGACACGTCGATGTCCCCGATGTCCGCGTTGACCGGTACGACGTAGCCCGCAAGGTTCTTGGACAGGAACCTTCCCCGTTCGTTTTCGAGAACCGATCGCTCGAGCAGCGCGTGGCCGTAGCCCCAGATGATCCCACCGGTGAGCTGACTGCGCGCGGCCAGCGGGTTGATGATCCGTCCGGCACCGTATACGCCCACACAGCGGTTCAGCCGCACGAAGCCCAGTTCCGCGTCCACCCGAACCTCGACGAACACGGCACCGTAAACGTGGGTCGAAAAGTCACGTGATGCACCTGTCGCCGACGCCGTCGGCTCCGGAGCCCAGGCTCCTTCCGCGGTGAGTTCGGTGATTCCGGCCTGCCGGAGCCCTTCGAAACCGCCCGCCGCCTCGAGCTTCTCGCGGAGCTCCGAAGCCGCGATGTGCACAGCCGACCCGATGCCCATCGTCGACATCGACCCGAATCCACCGACATGGGCCGGCAACGTGCTGTCCCCGTGGTGGACCCGGATGTCCTCCGGTACGAGATCCAGCACCTCGGCGGCGACTGCCTGGACCATGGCAGGCAGCCCGGTCCCGATCTCCTCCAGACCGGTCTCCACCACGATCCGGCCGTTGGCATCGGCACGGATCCGCGCCGATGCGGGCCCGCGGTGGACCTCCATCGCACAGGCTGACATGCCCCATCCGATGAGGTCGTTCCCCTCCCGGAGAGAAGCGATCGGTGGCCGGGGTGACCATCCGAACCGGCGTGCTCCCTCACGGATGCACGCCTCGAGCGTGCGAGAAGAGAAGGGCTTGCCGGTCATGGGGTCGGCGGACGGCTCATTGCGCAACCGCAACTCGACCGGGTCCAGGTCGAGCCGGTGAGCGAGCTCGTCCATCGCGGACTCGACGGCGAACATCCCCACGGCCTCGTTGGGGGAGCGCATGGGTGTCGGCGCAGGCCGGTCGACCTGCTGGACGCGGGCGTGAAGAGCGATCGCGGGACTGGCGTAAAGCGCTACAGCGGCCTGTGTCATGTTCTCGACGTGGTAGTCCACCGCCCGGCTGGTCGCGTGCGAGCCGATGTGTTCCAGCGCGGTCAACCGGCCCTCGCTTGTCGAGCCGAGGCGGACTCGCTGCCACGTCGCCGGTTGGTGACCGCACAGTGTGTACATCTCCGCCCGGGTGAGCACCAGACGGACCGGGCGGTCGCATGCCTTCGCCGCCGCGACGGCCAGGGGAATATGCGGCCAGACGTAGGCCTTGGACCCGAAGCCACCACCGACGTAGCGTGAGTCGACGCGGACGTCTTCCGGTGGCATGCCGAAGAGTCCTGCCAGGGTCTGTTGTGTCAAGGCGATGCCTTGGGTCGTGGTGTGGACGACGAGTTGTCCGCCCTCCCACCAGGCCACGGTCCCGTGAGGCTCGATGGGGTTGGCGTGCCGGTCCGACGTCGTGTAGACCTCGTCGATAACCGCGTCGGCCCGCGCGATGCCGGCCTCGACGTCTCCGGTGGCGACGTCCGCGTCCGCGCGCAGCATGGAAGGCCCTGCCGCCGGGATGGCCTCCGCTTCCCAGAAGGAAATCGGCCGCTCGACGGAATCATAATGAACGCGGACAAGGCTTGCCGCGTACCTGGCCTGGTGCCAGGTACCGGCCAGGACGACGGCGATCGGCTGTCCCTCGTAGTGAACGATCGGACCCTGCATCGGTAGTACGGTGTGCCCCAGCGGAGGCGAAGGCAGGGGGTTCAGCCGCGGAAGGTCTTCGTAGCCGAGGACCCGGTGGACGCCTGGTGCGGTTTCCGCGACCGAGGTGTCTAGGCCGGCCAGCCGTCCACGGGCGACCGTCGACAGTACGAGTGCCGCCACTAGCGCTTCCTGATGGGGCTTGTCGGCCACGTACAGCGCCGATCCGGTGAGCTTCGCCGGTCCGTCGGGACGGAGTACGCCCTTTTCTGTGGTTCTCATGCTTCCGCTCCTGCCGTCTGCAGCGCCCGAACCGCCGTCCGCTGTGCGAGTTCGACCTTGAATCGGTTGTCCTGCAACGGCCTCGCGTCGGCGAACGATTCGGCGATCGCGGCCCGCAACCCTGCGGTGTCGTCGAGGTGCAGCCCGCGCAGTGCCGATTCGGCACTCCGCAGACGCCACGGGCGAGGTGCGACTCCGCCGATCGCGATGCTGACATCCCTGATGATGGCGCCGTCGGTGACGACGACCGCAGCGGCCGAGACCACAGCGAATTCGTACGATGCCCGTTCTCGGACCTTCACGTAGTGTGATCTCTGGCGACGGGGCGCGACCGGCACCTCCACCGCCACGATCAACTCGTCAGGCCGCAGTTCGGTGTGATATTCCGGCTGGTCGGCCGGTAACCGGTGGAAGTCGGTGACCGGAATCCGGCGAGTGCCCTGCTCGCTGCGGGCCACGACCGACGCGTCGAGTGCGGCCAACGCGACCGCCAGGTCCGAAGGGTGGGTGGCCACACAGCGGTCGCTGCCGCCGAAGATGACATGGGAGGTGGTCGTCCCGCCCTCCAAAGCGGCGCATCCGGACTCCGGGACCACTTTGTTGCACGGCAGCGTGACATCCGCGCGGAAGTAGGGGCACCGGGTGCGCTGCATCAGGTTCCCCCCGATGGTCGCCATGTTCCGAAGTTGCGCCGAAGCGGAACGCAGCAGTGATTGCGCGATGGCCGGATAGTCACGGTTGACGACGGGATCCGACTGGACGTCGCTCATCGTCGCGAGCGCGCCGAGGCGCAGCCCTTCCTCCCCGGTCTCGATGCCGTCCAGCCACAGATCTGTGATGTCGACGATCAACCGAGGGGATTCGATTCCTTCCTTCAACCAATTCACGAGTTCTGTTCCGCCGGCGATCAACTGAGTGCCGGGAATGCGCAGGCGTGCGAGAGCGTCGTCGACGGATGAGGCGCGTACATACTCGAAGGGTTTCATCGGCTTTCGGCCTCCATCGCGGAAGCGGCACCGGAGACGGCATCGACGATCTGGACATACGCGGCACAACGGCAGATGTTGCCGCTCATCCACTCCTTGATCTCGTCTGCCGAGGAAGTATGGCCTTCTCTGATACATCCCACGGCCGACATCACCTGACCTGGAGTGCAAAAGCCGCACTGGAAGGCGTCCTTCTTGAGGAACATCTGCTGCACCGGATGAAGGGCACCGTCGGCACCGGCAAGGCCCTCGATCGTGGTGACCTCTCGTCCGTCCGCGGCCAGGGCCAGCATCGTGCACGACAGCACGCGGCGACCGTCGACAAGAACGGTGCAGGCACCACATTCTCCACGGTCGCAACCTCTCTTGGTGCCGGTCAGGCCTAGTTGGTCGCGGAGCGCGTCGACCAGAGTCGACCTGGTGTCCACTGTGGCGGTCGCAGGGGTGCCATTGACGACCACCGACAGAGGCTGTTCATGGATACCGGTCATATGCTTTGCTCCTTGTGGTGGGATGGGCGCGTACAAGGGGGGTCCGGGAATGATCGAGCGTCTGCCTCCAGCCAGAGCCGATGTTTCTCACAGGAAGCCGATTTCCCGACGTCGACGACATGGAAACGGTGCGTGGCAGGCCGTCGAGTCGCTATGAGACACCGGGTAGACCGGAGAGGTGGATCGCCTGCTGCCCTCTATAGACGGCGGCGCCGGCAATGAGAGCTTCATGTTCGACCGATGTGTTTCACTGGCGACTTTCCACGCGAACGAGTTGCTGAATCCGTCAGAGTTGCTCGCTCGAGATATCAGCGTCTTGACAAGGCAGGCTACTCTCTATTTACTTCGATCTTGGCCGGGCAAGATGCGAATGCGCAACGATCACATGATGCGCCTTTTCTTGTGATCGATGCCGCTTTGGGTATACCGCCAAGGATGCTGGCCCCAGGCGTGAGCTGGCCGGCCGAGGCGGCCGAGGTGCGATCGTGTCGCAGCCTCAAAGGCAGGGCAACGAGCATTGCCACATATTCGTTCGCCGCAGCCGACTCCGGCTGTGCAATCGGCTTCGCGGCCGGCGACCATCGGCTACGAGTCGGTGCGCGATCGTGTCCCGCGCTGGACCGCGACGTGCGCCAGCCAGGCCAGCCGAGCGTGAAGCCGGGCGCGGCCTGAGTGTTGGCGCCCGGCAAGATCGTGAACGTGACCAGCACCGCAGTGGGTGGTGCCCAGTGGCGCAGTACCGTGACCGGTGCGAACGGCAGGGCGGCACCCACCGCGACGGCGGGGACGACCCAGCCGCGGTGCTTGACGGTCTCGAAGGCGGCGAACACGACGCAAAGGCCGGCCAGGGCGAGCCAACCAGGGCGGAGGCGTGCGAAGTCAGTCACGGTGTACTCCGACGGTAATAGGAAGTGGCGAGGAAATGGGCACGTGGTCCGCGCCGACGTGAACTAGCGGCTATACGGATACTTTCGCGCTCCGGACGGCGGTGCACCTTCGCGCGACGAGGTGTTTGATATTCCGACCGTCACCAGTCGTGCGACAAGGTGTGAGAAGAGGGTGGCTGATCCGCTGTCATGTGTCCGACGTGAGTACTGATATCTAATTGTATATCGCGATTGATGGCACAACGTGTACGAGCGGAACAAATCTACGGCACGGGCCACGTGGCGGCGTGAGCTAAACTCTCCCGAGGCTTGCCCTGACATGTACTACAGTCATAGATTCGTTGCCCAGGGTAACGGGACATTGGAGTCATCCATGGCGAGACCGGGCAAGCCTCGAGTCGCTTTACTGCTTTCCGTAGCGGCTGCGGTGTTGGGGGGCTTAGTTCTTCCAGGCGCCGCGAACGCGTCATCAGGAACTGAGCCGCTGATGAAGGAAGACAGTCAAAGCTGCCACTTGGATGTTCCGAATCTAGGTGAGATCGCCTACGCCCAAGGCTTCACCATCACGATCGATGCTCCGACCGAGGCGGTCGCAGGGGTGCCGACCGAGCGCATCTCGTACAGGGGAACGGGTAGTACTTCACTCGACTTGTCCGAGGGGATGCCGCTGCGCGCTGCGCTCGTTTCGGCCGGTGCCGCATCGCTGGACATCGACGTGACGATCGGCGTGGCATACTACGGCGCGAGCCTACCGGACCCCGCCACTTCGCCTCACTGGTCGACGACAGGGATTCCGCTCTCCGGTGATGTGGTAACGACTACCTCCGGCGCAGGTACTCTTCCTCCGATGTCGTTCGCCGATGCGGGTAGCCGCACCGGCCTGATGTATGCGTCTTCGTTCGGCGTCACCATCACTCCCCGCAAAGCGGACGGTACGACCACTGCCTACGGCACCTTGACCGGACTGTGCCAGACGCGACCTTGGTTCCAAGAGTGGAGCCGCGTCGAAGTCCTGCCCTCGGCGCACCACAAGGATTTCAGCACGCGAGCAGTCACACACCTGGCGAACGCCACCAACGATACGGATCTCGGTGACGGAACCCTCGCGATGGTGGGAGACCGTGCGACCAGCACGTTCACCGCCGCCTTGGCTCTCGACACTACCCGGTCTGTTTCATTCCGGTTCTTAAACTTGATCCCGGCCAGTGCTGTCCTCAGGCTGACCTCATCTGGTCACGTTACGGGGGCCACGCGTGGGACGGATATCTCGGCCACGGTGCCGCTCGCGCTCAACTTGACTCGACTCTCGGTTTTCGGTGTACCGACGCTGCGGGCCAGCAAGGCTTGCCGGAGTGTGGCCTCAGCGGATCTCACCGGGCGTGGGTTCTCGCTCGAACATGGCGGGGTTTTGAGCGGAACCTACCGAGTGCCGCCTTTCCAGGGTTGTGATCTTGCATCCGGCAACGCCAATCTGCTCCTGAGCGCGGACGGTAACACCATGTCCCTTACTCTCATCTCTTGATGCTGTTCATGAGATCGCCTGGCCCCTGGAAAGCGTGGTCGACCTAGTGTCGGCGCACGGGTGAGTCCACTGCGAATCCGCGCCGAAGTTGGCTCCGCCGACCAAGTTTGCCGCTGCCGTTCCTCCTCTCAGACAGCACAGATCGGTGCTGTTCCCGGCAACGAGGTCGACGCCCGCGTGCTCGCCCCGAAGTGGGAATGAGCGGCGGGAGGTCTTTCTGGCGATGATTGTGGAACCTCGCGACACCGGTTTTGGTCCCGCTCTTCAACATCGACGTCAACGGCCTGATGCCTCGGCAGAAAAGCCTGATGGTGACCCCGGTGGCCTGGCGCTGGCCGTCACGGCCGCAGTTCAGGCTTTCAGCTTCTTTAGCCCGATCCACTGCAGTGCGGCGAATCCGGCGACTACGTTTGGATGAACCATGAGGGCCGGAGTGTCCGACGTGGACAATGGCGAGTTCGCCGCTCGAGCCGGACTAGCGGCAACTCGTGCGATCAAGGTGTGTCACGCGGAGTCCTTGCGCCAGTTCACCGCGAACGCGCGAGACGGGTTTTCGATGAAGATCATCGATGCTACGTCGTGCCCTAGTTCGCGCTCGATTCGAGGTCGAAGGCTTCTGAGCAGGAAAGGCATGCCTGGCCCGTCGGCGCTGGACCTGGCCGTCGGCGTGGTCGTGTCGCCGCCGAGCAGGACGCGCTCGGCGTGACCTGCGTCGATGAGGGCGCCGAGGCTGCTCAGTAAAAGCCAGTCGGTGCCGTGATGCGCACGAGACGGTCCATCGAATGCCAGGAAAGCTCCGGCTTCGGCGACTTGTCGGTGGATTCGTGTGTCCGGGAATCGGTGCAAATGCCCGAGAATCACCCTGTGCGCGGGGACTCGATGCGTATCGCACAGCAGGTCGAGTACGTCCAGCGCGGCCGTTCCGCCCTCAAGATGGACGCCGATGGGCGCGTCGGTGGCGTGGTGAGCCTCGGCGGCAGCCGCGATGACATGTCGGGCGTGGTCGTCGACGTGATGGAAGGCGCCCGCGACTTTGACCATGCCCGCTCTCGTCCTGGCTCCGGTCAACTCGTGGATGAAGAGGCCTGCCAACTGATCGTAGACGCGGCGCAGTTCGCCTTGGTCATAGTGCTTCGCCTGGTGCATTCCCGTGGCCGAGACGATGTGAACACAGGTTCGCTGCGACAGCCTGCGCAGATCTTCGGGGCGTGCGCCCATACCCCATGGCGTCCATTGCACGACCGCGTTCCCGCCTGCTTCGGTGAAGGCGTTCAACTCGGCAAGAGCGGCCGCGGCATCGTCCAGTTTCTTGCCGGGCAACATCGGGGTCCGGATGAACAGGTGATCGTGGGAGTCGCAGACGCCGAACTCCTCGGGCGTGACGTCTCCGAGTACGGTCCGGATCGTCGCGGTCAACGCACGTTGTCCGGCTCTGCTTCGGCGAGGGCGGCGGCAGCGATGCGTAGCCCGGCCGACGCCTTGGGTACTCCGATGTACGGAGCCAGGTGCACGAACACCTCGGTGACTTCTCTGCGGGTCATGCCTACTCGCAGGGAAGACCTGACGTGGCCGGCCAATTGCGGATCAGTGCCGCCGAGGGTCGTCAGGGCCGCGAGGTTCACGAGTTGCCGGTCACGCAGGGACAGTCCTTCCCGGAGGTAGGTTCCGTCAAATAGCGCGGTGACGATCCAGTCGGCATAGCCCGGGGCGAGTTCCTCGAGACTCGGCAGGGTTGCCTGCTGGGTTGCGGTGTCCTGCAAGAGATCCAGCAGGCGGTAACCCTCATCGCGATCCAAGCGTGCTGGTATCAACTGGTTTGACAGGGGTTGGTTCGTCGCCATGGCCATCCTCGTCATCCAATTTATGTAACGCTTCAGGCGTTACCTCTACGCTGGCACACGTGTAACGCTAGAGGCGTTACCATGTTCGTATGGTGAAGGAGGATGCGCTTGCCTTCCGGTTCGACTGCGGCAGCGTGTGGTTGAATCTGCTCGCTACGAAGGGGCGAACATTCAGCGCGAATCCGGTGGAAAGACTGGCCAGCCCCCGGCTGCTTGCCGAGTGGCTGAAGTGCTGCGAACTGTCCCCGGTTCGGTCACCGGATCAGAATGATCTGCTCAAGGCTTGGGAGCTGCGGGAGATGTTGCGCACTCTTGCTCTGGCACCGTCGACGGGCAGCCGCCACCGTCGGACATTGCCGGGGGCTTGGTCGCGTTCCTATCTGAGCATGACGATCAGATCCGCCTGTTTGCGGACGACCGACTGCGACGCGAATGTCCCGCAACTACCGGTGACGCCCTTGCCCGTATCGCCCGCCAGGCCGTGGACCACCTGACAGGCGCCGACCGGCTCGCTCTGAAAAGCTGCCCGGAGCACGATTGCCGGGGTGTCTTCGTCGACCCGCCGGGCCGCCGGCGCTGGTGTCCTTCCGCCGCGTGCGCAAGCCGAGGCAGGGTTCGTGCTCTCCGCGCCCGCCGTGGTGCGGCAATGCCAGACGATCCCTGACCGCGCCAGGGGCCGACGTCAAGTTTCCAGTGGGTCACGATTCAGCGGCTTGGTTCAAATGAGGAAGTCATCCTCGTTGGAGCGCACGCCCGGGTATGGCGCACATTGCCAGCAAAATGCGCGTCTCGTACGGAAGATAGACCAGCGGTCCACCCGTACGTCTGGAAGTGGTGACTTCCTCGTCTGCCCTGAGGTCGTGCTTGCTGTCCGTGAAGGCGTGCTGGCGATGGGTGCACTTGGTGTCAGTGCGTCGACGACTTGACTGCTCGAGAAGGTGTCACACCGCCGATCCGGTGACGTCAGGTTACGCTCACCGAGGACTGTTGAAGCGGTGGAATCACTGCGTGGCAAGGTGGAAGGCTCACATGGTTCAGAAGGTTGTCGTTCAGATCGTGGACGACCTGGATGGTGGGGTCGCGACTCAGACCGTTCCATTCGCGCTTGACGGCGTCTCATACGAGATCGACCTTTCGGACGATAACGCCGCGGCGTTGCGCGACGAGTTCGCGCGCTACGTCGAGTCGGGCAAGCGTGTGGGGGGACGCCGCGTCAAAGTCGCGGCTGGGCAGGGGACGGCGGACAGTGCCGCGAATGGGGTCAAGAGCACGGTCGATCGGCAGCGCAACCAGCGGGTGCGTGCCTGGGCGGGGGAAAATGGCTACTCGATCGCCGAACGTGGCCGAATTCCCCAGGACATTTACGAAGCGTTCGAGGCCGCGGAAATTGCCGCCTCGCAGGCCCTTGCCGAGCCTGAGGTGACGGCGAAACCAGCGCGCAAGCGTTCGCCCCGTAAGAAGAAGGTCGCCAGCAACTGACGGGCACTCTTGGCTTAGCAGGTTGCTGAGCGGCAATGACCAGTGTGGCGGCCAGGGGGCAACTCGCGACCGAGGAGGGCGCGTCCTGCTCCTCCAGTTCCAGCGGTCGACAGCCGGTCGCGGCTGACGACCGCTGACGGTTGATCGAGCCGGCAATGCTCGAAGGAACGTAAGCTGACGTGACGCTGGTGCGGGCGCTGGACGAGGTGCATATCGGGTTCGGGGAGCGACCGTTCGCGGTAGTCCGTCGTGGATCGCAGGCCGTCTGCTCGCACAGGCCTAAAACAGCTGCGCTGCACGCGAGGGACTGAGTACGTTTGCTCGCGTGGCTGACGAGGCATACCACCACCCGATGCTGGCGGCGCTGTACGACCCGCTCAATCCGGTTCGTGACGATCTGGATGTGTACGTCGCCATCGCGGACGAGTTGAGTGCTCGCTCTGTGCTCGACATCGGCTGTGGCACCGGGACACTAGCGCTGATGCTGGCCGACCGTGGCATCGCGGTTACCGGACTGGATCCGGCGGCCGCGTCGCTCGACGTCGCCCGAGCCAAACCGGGAGCAGAGCGCGTGCGATGGATCCATGGCATTACTGTGCCGGTGATCCGCGCGGACCTAGCCGTCATGACAGGGAACGTCGCCCAGGCGATCGTCGACGAGCGACAGTGGTCACAGACTTTGCGCGGCGCTCATACCTCACTGCGACCCGGCGGGCACCTTGTGTTCGAGACACGAGTACCCGCCCGGCAAGCGTGGCGGGAGTGGACCCGCGAAGCGACCCGTACGGTTCAGCACATTGACGGCGTGGGCACCATCGAGGACTGGCTGGAGGTGGTCGATGTCAGCCCGCCGCTGGTGACGTTCCGCTGGACCTGCGTGTTCGCGTCGGACGGACAGAAATTGATCTCCGATTCGACGCTGCGCTTCCGTGAACGTGACGAGGTGGAAGCGGACCTGACCGCGCACGGCTACCGCGTCACCGAGGTCCGCGAGGCGCCGGATCGTCCCGGCCTGGAGTACGTGTTCTTCGCGTGGAAAGAGTGAAACATCTGCCTGAGTCAGCCGAAGTCCTGGATTCACCACGGAGCGGCGCTCGGACGTGGAGACTTGCATTGCTTCCCCACAGCGGGATGAACCAGGCATACAGGGGAGCCGTGGGTGGGTATCGGTCACGATCTGATCCAGGGCGAATGCCGGCTTCGGTCGCGGCCTTGGTCTCTACCCCAGACCCAGTGGGTGACCTTCACCGGCTTTGGCAGGACTAGGGTCCGCGTGATGTCGCCGCCTCATCCCCACGGTCCTGCCTGATCGACCAGGATCTCCTGCAGGTCGAGCGGGTTGGCCGCGGTCCACCTTTTCGAGGAACGCGGCCGCGGGCAGGATCGGCGTGAGCGGCCGCCGCCCGGTCGCCGCACAGTATCGCACTCACCACTTGCACACGGCCGCGACAAACAGTGTGCAGGCCGTGGTGCCGTGCAGCGTCTGGCTCTTCGGGGTGGTCAGCAGGGGACCGGCGGTGACCGGGTAAGGAAGACGGCGAGGGCTACACGGCGATCGAGACGTGCGAAATTCCAGCACGGCCTGGGTCTGCAGATGGCCGGGCGAACGGCCTCGTGAGTCCGCGCGTATCTCACGTGCAGCTCCCTGCTCAGCCGGACGGAAGTGCTCGCGTCACCTCTGGCACGTCGAGTAGCTACCGCCGGGGTGCGACGTCGGACGTTGTCGGTTGAGAGGTGGTCTATCGTCCCCAGTCTTGTGGAGGACGAGGCGGCTGCTGGCCCGGCAAAGCCTGCGGATACCGGGCCGCCTGCCGCGGCTTGCTGAGCACTCTTATGAGAAGGAAGATTCCGACACCCGCCATGGCCAAAACCACGAGGATGACGACTAGCACAACTATCATTGTTCCCACGGCGAGAAGGCTACCGCGGCCTTGGCCTTCATGGTGCTCTGCCGCAGAGATGAAGACGAAACCGGTCGTCGTGCTGTCTCGTGAACAGCGGTGGGTTTCATGTCTGCCCTTGTCTGCTGATTCGTGAGGTTCACCTGTCCGCACATGGGGCCTGTTGCAACCAGTCGACCCTGTCGGCGCACTCGCGCGCTGTCGCTCCGTCCCTCGCCGGATTTGAGTATCAAAATTGCACGGTGGAAGGTGAGCCAGCGGGTTCGGCCTCGACCGTATAGGTCTGAAGCCCGAGTGAATACGCTCCACAAGAGCCAAGGGAAGTTTTCCGTATCCGGGAAGCGGAGTACTGTCTGCCCTCGGTGCGAACGGGGGCAGCGGAGTCCGGACCGTGGCGCGGGCGCTGGCCCTGCTCGGCAGTTTTCGCAATGGCGAAGAAGTGGGGAACCCCTGGCCAGCCACTGGTTTTGACTGTCCGGTGAGTACGACGCTCCGGCTGGTGACGGCTCTGGTGGATGCGGGCTTCTGGAGAGGAACCCTGAATCCGGACCGCTATCGCATTGGTGGCGCGCTCGCGGAGTACGGCCAGATCGCCTACCGGCAGCACAACGTCTGCTCGTGGCACCACGATTCCGAGCAACTTGAGACCCGTCGGCGCGTCGGTGTCGGTCGCGATCCGCCATGGCAACGGCGCGGCTGGGCTGCTCGGAACCCTTCCGGCTGGCCGTCACAGTTCGCGGACATGCAAAGTAGGTGAGGTTTGATAACTCTTTGTATATTGCATGTGGACATGGAAGGCGTTTCTTTTTCTGGGATATAACGCTGCGCTCGGCCAAGGGTGTGCACTTGTCACGTGCATGGCAATGCTCACGGTGTCGTATCGCGCGGAGATGGCAATATTGGTCAGATGAGGTGTCTCAAGCCTGATGTCGAACAGGAATGCTTGCGTGTCGAAAATTCACTCGAGTACGCTTGCATTCCAGTCTGCGTCGGCGTGCATCCTGTCCAATGGTAAAGGAGGTGGCCATGGCCCTGGTAACTCGATGTGGCACCCGTTGGTTGGCGATCGGGGTGATGCTCGCCGCCGGTGCAGTGTCCCTGAGCTCCGCCTCCGCCGCGCCCGGCGATTCAAGCGTCGATGAGTCGGCGGCACCAAGGCCCGTGGCTTCGGCTGCCGCGGGCCTGACCGCGTCGCACTATGTTCGGAATACGGTCTCACGCATCGCGAAGCTCGGTTCGAACCTGGCTACCGGCGAAGGGCGTTACGACAGTACGATCGACGCGGCCAGCAGGACTCTGACCGGCTCCATCACGCTGCCAAAGACCGAGAACGCGTACTTCGTGACGTTCGGCTTCATGCCGGTGACCAGCACTGTGGAGCTGCGGTCTGAAGGGGATCAGGGTGGTTCATTGCTGAAGGAGCCAGGCGATGCCGGCGAGGTAGCGGCTCGGGTGTTCCCTGACGGCAAGAAGTACTTTTCGGTGATTGTCGATTTGACACTACGGCTCACGATCCATCTCAGTGAGACCAAGGTCGATGGAAAAGTCCTCGATGTGGGGGCGAATTGCAGAACGCGAAGTCCCATGGCGATCAAGATCAGAGGTTTGGTCGGGCTGCAGGATGCGGCGCCACCTACCACGCTTAAAAGTGGCTTCGATATCCCGCCGTTCTCCGGCTGCGGGGGCAGGGAGAACCTGGATGATCTCATCACAGGCTTGATATCCGGCCCGGGAAACGAGATGAGCACCAGCATTGCCGTCCGTTGTATCTCAACCTGCGTAGGTTGACATCCTGCGAACCGGGTGCCAGTGGGATTCGAACCCAGTTCGCTGATCAACTCGGTCGGCGTTCATTCTGCAGATCTGGTTTCGTATAATTCTGTTGCGCACTGATGAGTGCGCTCGACTGGGATTGCTGGCGCATGCAAGCTCCTGGACCTGGCGGCGACGCCCCGTAGTCCTGCGAGGCGTACTCACCTTGCTTTCCGAGTTCGCCCGCTCCAGTGCAAAGGTCTGCCGACCAGGACAAGAGTGCTGATTCGCCCTAATGGAGGCGATGCGGCTCGGGATCCGGCGACCTGCATCTGTTACTGCTCTCCGTCATCCGCATCGCGCGCGGCGTTGGGTGCTGGGCTGCGTAGGACAACGAATGGGGAGGTGTCCTTATTTCAGGGAGTGCCCGGTTCCGTATGCCGTCAGGAAGGTGGCTACTGCGGCTTTAGCGATCTCTCGCGTCTGTATGTCGGGGACCGTCCGGGTGCCGAGCCGGGATCGAGTGTCCCAGGGGCCGGTGAGTAGTGCGAGGAACTGTTCGGCGGCCAGGTCCGGCTCTTCGGCACGCAGGTGTCCGGAGAGGGACATGCGGGCGAACCGGTCGGCCAGGCTGTGCTGGATCCGGTTGGTGTAGTCCGCGGTGTCCAGCAGTTCGGGGTACCGCGGCAGTTCGGAGTAGAGAAGTCGGCGTAGCGCGATGGACTCGGGGGTGGCGTGCAGGCGCAGCAGGTGGATGGCGGTGTCGTGCAGGTCGCCAGTGTCGGAGAGTTGTGCCATTACGGCTGCGCCCGCGGCGTGTGCACTGTCCGCAGCGGCGGTTATGGCCTGCTGGAACAAGGTGGCCTTGTCGTTGAGGTGGTTGTAAACGGTGGGTTTGGCGACTCCGGCTTCGGCGGCGATCGTCTTCACGCATGCCTGCGCGTAACCCTCACGCGCGAACACGGTGAAGGCGGCGTCCAAGATGGAGCGCCGTTTGTCGATCCGGCCTCGGGTGGCCTCGGTCCCTGCTCTGCTCACGGCAAGGATCGTAGCCTCCACTTGAATATTTACTCCGTGGTTCATTAGACTGAACCAGTGAGTTCAAAAACACTGGTTATAGCCGGGGGTACGGACGGGATCGGGCGGGCACTGGGGTTGGCATACCTGCGCCGGGGCGATCTGGTCACGATCATCGGCCGGAACTCCGCGAAGGGTGAGTCCTTCCTCGCCGAGGCTGCCGCGCTGGGCGCGGCCGGACGGGCGCACTTCATCCCGGCCGACTTGAGCCTGGTCGCGGGGGCGAGGTCGGCGATAGCGGCGGTGCGAGAGCGGCTCGACCAGATGGACGCGCTGGTGCTGACCGCCCGTCATGTCAGCTCCCATCGGCAAGTCACCGCCGAGGGCTTCGAGTTGACCTTCGCCCTGTACTACCTGAGCCGGTACTTGCTCAGTCATGGGCTGGCCGATCTGCTGGACACCGCCCCGCGACCGGTGATCGTGAACGTGTCGGGGCCTGGCGAGACCAGCGGTGATCCGCCGTGGGACGACCTCGATCTGGCCCTCGGCTATACCCTGTCGACCGCGCTGTCCCACGGCGGGCGGCTCAACGACCTGCTCGCCGTCGGCTGGGGTTTGCATCATCCCTCGGCGAGAACGCGGTACGCGTTGGTGCATCCGGGAGTCGTCGCGACCAGTTTCTCCGGGACCTACGACCTCCACACGACAGCCCTGATCGACCAGTTGCGGCGAACGGGGGCCCCGGTCGCCGAGGCGATCCGGCCGATCGCCCGGCTGCTTGATGACCCGCCCGCGGCACTGGTCAGCGCGTGGGCACAGGGCAGTCCACTTCCGCTGACCAAGGACGCCTTCGATCCGGCCGCGGCACGGCGGCTGCACGCCATCACCAGGGAGTTGCTGACATGACGGTTTCCCAGGAGCGGCTGCGGGAGCTGCTCGACTCGCCGGTGTTCGCCACCATTGCGACCATTCAGCCTGACGGCACCCCTCAGCAGTCCGTGGTCTGGATCCTGCGGGACGGCCAGGAAGTGCTGTTCATGATGGCCGTCGGTAGCCGCAAGGAACGCAACATCCGCCGCGACCCGCGGATCAGCGTGCTGGTCAGTCCGCCCGACGCGCCATACACCTACGCGGTATTGCGTGGCACCGTCGCCCTCGAGACCGAGGGCCGGTTCCGACTTCGCGACAACCTTTCCATGAAATACATCGGGCTGACTTATGCCGAGCACATCAAGCAAACACCCGAAGCCGGACACGACACCCGCGACATCATCGCCGCCAGGCTCACCCCGCACCGAGTCATCGGACGACTATGACCGCCATAGAGCGCGCAACGGCCAACGTCCGCACGAGCCGAGTTGAGCGCAGACCAGCTCACACCCTGGGTGGCCACTCTGAATGGCTGACGAGAAGTGATACGCCATGTGAGTGCGGCCGGGTGGAGGCCTTCTCAACCCTAATCGGTACTGAGCGGCCGCGTCGGCGGACAAAGAATGCTGTGCCGCGGATTGGGGCGGCGCGGACGAGCTCGTCGCCCTCTTCGACGTCATCTGACTTGGTCCCAGGCCGCGACACGGCTAATGGTCGGAGTGCCTGATACGACCGCGCGATTCGGTTGGCCAGCAAGTGCTTTAAGTGGGGCAGCGTCTTGCTCGACGGACTCGATGCCCGCTCCGGCCAGTGTTCGTCTGGTCGGGGACTTTGCCTGGCTCCTGAGGAAAGTCAGAACAGCCGCCGCCGGCGTGCAAGGTCCGGCCGGTGACCACCTGGCGGCGTCGGAGGCGGGGAAGGCGACGATCTCGGCAATGTCGTCCGGCTCGCCCAGCCGGCCAAGAGGGGTCTGCGCGGCGATCAGCTCGCGCATGCCGGGCGGCTGGTGGGCGGTGAGCCCAAGGGTACGCGTCGCGCCGGGAAGCACGCTGTTCACAGTGATCCCGCGCGGTCCGAACTCCTTGGCCAGCACGCGGACGAGCGCGTCGCCGACGGCCTTGCTCGCAGAGTAAACGCCAGTACCGGGACGGTAAGTCACGGCCGCGCCGCTGGACACGACCACGATCCAGCCGCCGTCTCGCACCCGGTTGGCAGCCTCGTGCAGGGCCATGAAAGCCGACCTGGTGTTCGTGGTGAAAATCAGGTCGTAGTCGGTGTCCGAGGCATCCGCGATCGGCGAGAACCTGGCGAGCCCGACGTTGCTGACCACGATGTCGACGCCCCCGTAGTGCCACTCGGCAGCGCCGAGCAAACCGCGCAACTGGCCGGTATCGGTGACGTCGGCCGCCACGGCGACGGCGCGTCCCCCACTGTCTTCGATCGCAGTGACCACCTGGCAGCCGCGCTGTGTACCGTCCGGTAGTTGACGATCACGTCGGCGCCGCTTGCGCCCAGCCGTTGGGCGATCGCACGCCCGATGCCGCGCGAGCTTCCCGTCACGATCGCGACCCTGTCCGCCATTGCGCCCTCCACATCCGCGCACTTTCGGCTCGCGGGTTGTGTCAGTCGAGCAGGGCCTGACCGGGAACCGTCTGCCATCACTCCTCCTCTGCTTCGCCTGGCTGGAATGCGAAACTGATCAGGTTGTGACGGTCCGCTCGCGGCAGGGACGTCGCCTTGGTCGAGTTGGACGACGGTAGTTCGCGGGCAACGACGGCCGTGGCTCACGACAGCGCCGCCTTCAGCGCGGTGAGGTGAGCCCTGCTCATCTGGGCGGCCGCGCCGGGTTCACGGTCGGCGATAGCCTGCACGAGCGAGACATGCTCCTCCTGATCCTCGTCCGCCGCATCGGAGCATGAACGACCATCGTCCGGTTGCAGGCGGAGCATGTCGATCATCGCTTCGCGGACTCTTGGCGCGAATCCGTCGAAGAGTTCGAGCAGGACATTGTTATGGGCCGCGGTCACGACGGCGCGGTGAAGTGCCATGTCCGCGTCGACGTATCCCTCGGTGGTCTGCCCTTTCGTGGCGCGTTGTGCAAGGGCGCGTCGTAGTGTTCGTAGGTCGGTTGCTGTACGCCGTTGCGCCGCAAGTGCCGCAGCCTCCGTCTCGATCGCGATGCGGCCCTCGATGACCGCGGCGATGTCTGCCTGCCGCAGCACGACGTCCCAGCCTTCGTTGACGTCGAGTGCGTTGACGAACACCCCGGCACCCTGCCGAGTCTGGAGGACACCGCGCCCAGCCAGTTGTCGGATAGCCTCCCGAACCGTGGAACGACCGACACCGAGCTGTGGACCCAGCGTGGTCTCGCCTGGAAGTTTCGCGCCAAGCTGCCACTCACCCGAGCGGATCCGCTCGAGAAGCAATCGCGCGGCCTGATCGGCCAGCGATGTTCGCTGCACCTGCCCCATCGTGCTGCCCTCTTCTCAGTCTGATGCCGGCCCTGTCGACGATCGTGACGATGCCGCGCGCCCGATCCAACACGGCGACCGTAAGTTTCGCAGCTGCATCAATCCGGACGACGGGCTGGACAGTCCGAGGTTCGTAGAACTTGCCGTATCGCAGCACCGCTCCATCGAACCCGACCACGGCATCGACGAGTGCCCGGACCGCCTCAGCAGGGAGCCGGAACTCTGAGCGGTGTATCGAAGCGCTCATACGGCGCATTCACCAGCGTGCTTGTCAGCTTGTCTGAGGAGTTGTGTTAGAGTGACACTGTGCCGATCCCGCAGGTACTTCTCCTTCGCTGCCACGGTGGGGCCTAGTGTCGCGCGTCGTTAGTTGGTTTACGGTCGTGGGTTTGCGATGATGGGTCATGCCTTCGTCGGGTTTGGTGATCAGTGGTGAGGATCGGGCGGTCTTGGAGTCGTGGGCTCGGTCGCGGGCG
>NZ_JADNQM010000062.1:0-29092 GCF_046269425.1 Amycolatopsis sp. cmx-11-12
GGACCCTCGGAACCCGCCCACCGACACGACAGTCGGCCCACAACCCTGCCCACAGCACGATTTCCGACCAAAACCCAGCCGCAGCAGCAATCCCGACGAACTCACAGAAACCCATGCAAGATCGAGGTTAGTACCTACTGGATTCCAGGCGCGTTTGGTCACGGGTTCGGTCCGTGACCAAACCCGTGACTGCCCAGCGGACGTGTCGCGAAAGCCACTTTCGCGACGTCTGATGTCCCGAAAGTGGCTTTCGCGACACCGTGGATAGCGGCCGCGCCCAACACCTGAGCCACGCTCCGGCCGGGTGACTCGTGAGTGGTAGAGACGATTAGACCCGTCCCTACCATTCAAGAGGACCTACATGTTGATCATGTGTCCCGCCAGTCCGTGCACGGCCTCCTTGACCGCTTCACCCAAAGTCGGGTGAGCGTGCACGTTCCGCGAAATCTCGTGCACCGTAAGGTCCCACTGCTGCGCCAGAGTCAGTTCCGGCAGCAGTTCGGTCACCTCAGGCCCGATCAGGTGCGCGCCCAGCAGTTCGCCGTGCGTGGCATCGCTGAGGATCTTCACGAAACCGACGGCCTCGCCGAGGCCGTGCGCCTTTCCGTTGGCGGAGAAGGGGAACTTCGCGACCTGGACGTCGAAGCCCTTTTCGCGGGCCTGCTCCTCGGTCCAGCCGAAGCTGGCGATCTGCGGCTGGCAGTAGGTCGCGCGCGGGATCATCACGAAGTCGAGTTCCATGGTTTCGGCGCCCGCGATGGTTTCGGCGGCGACGACGCCCATGGATTCCGACGCGTGCGCGAGCATCAGTTTCGCGGTGACGTCGCCGATCGCGAAGATGTGCGGGACGTTGGTGCGGCCGCGCGAGTCGATGGCGATGGCGCCGCGGTCGGTCAGTTCCACGCCGGTCTTGTCGAGGCCGTATCCCTCGATCCTCGGCTGAAAACCGATGGCCTGCAACACCTTGTCCGCTTCCAGGACGCGCTGCTCACCGTTCTTCGACACGGTGACCAGTACCTGCTCGCCGGTGTCGTCGATCGTCTCGACCTTGGTGGAGGTCAGCACCTCGATGCCGAGCTTCCGGTAGCGGCGCGCGAGTTCGGCGGAGACCTCGGCGTCTTCGAGCGGGACCATCCGGTCGAGGTATTCGACGATGGTCACCTTCACGCCGTAGTTGTGCAGCACGTAGGCGAATTCGACGCCGATCGCGCCCGCGCCGGCGATGATGATGCTCTCCGGCAGTTCGTTTTCCATGATCTGCTGTTCGTAGGTGACCACGCGGTCGCTGCGCGTGGTGCCCGGCAGCAGGCGCGCGGTGGCGCCGGTGGCGATCACGCAATGGTCGAAGGTGACCCGCTCGCCGTTGACCTCGATGGTGTTGGCGTCGAGGAACGTGCCGTGCCCGTCGTACTCGGTGATCTTGTTCTTCTTCATCAGGAAGTGCACGCCCTTGACGCGACCGTCCGCGACCTTGCGGCTGCGGTCGAAGGCGGCCTGGTAGTCGAAGGTGACCTGTCCCTCGACCTTGATCCCGAAGGATTTCGCCTCTTTGGTCACGATGTGCGCGAGTTCGGCGTTGCGCAGCAGTGCCTTCGAGGGGATACAGCCGACGTTGAGGCAGACCCCGCCCCAGTATTTCTCCTCCACGACCGCCGCGCTCAGCCCCAGTTGCGACGCCCGGATGGCCGCCACGTAACCGCCGACCCCGGCGCCCAGAACAACGACGTCATAGTGTGCGCTCATACCTCGAAACCTACCCTCCACCGGCATGGTCCGAAGGGTGAGACTGCCTACTCAGGGCGGGAGCCGCGGATCTCGACCAGCAGGTCGGTCACCGCGGTCATGATCCGCTTGGTCGCCTCTTCCAGCACCTCACGCGACGGCGCGGGCGTCACGAGGTCCGAAAGATCGACCGGCGGGCCCGCGACCAGGTTCACCGTCTTGCGGGGGAAACCGCGCGGCAGCACGGCCTCGGACGGCAGCAGGTGGTGCGTGCCCCAGTTCGCCAGCGGGACCACCGGGACACCGGTTTCCAGCGCGATCCGCGCGATCCCGGTCTTGCCGCGCATGGGCCACCCGTCCGGGTGATCCGTGAAGGTCGCCTCCGGGAAGATGACGACACACTCGCCCTCACGCACGGCACTCACGGCGTCGCGGTACGCGCCCGACGCCGTGGGTGCCCCGCGATGGACCGGGATGTGCTTGCCCGAGCGCATCACCGAGCCGACGAGCGGCGCGCCCCACAGGCTCGACTTCGCCAGGTAGCGCGGCACACGGCCGTGCGCGAGGCAGTACGCCGTCACCGTCGTCGGATCGGCGAACGAGAGGTGGTTCGACGCCACCAGGAAGCCACCCGTGGCGGGCAGGTGCTCGCCGCCGCGTACCCGGAACCGGGTGAACAGCACCAGGAACGGCCACACGACGTTGATCGCGAGGCTGAACCAGAACCCCCGGCCGGCGCGGGCGAAGCGCCGACCGAAGGCGATCATCTGGCGAAACGTCAGCAAGTCACCCGAAACGGGGGTCAGTGCGGTCCAGCGTTCACGGGGTCTCAGCGCCATGGACGTAATTCGTAGCCGAACCCGCTCCGGTTCGGCTGAAACCACGCGCGAACGCGGCGCGGATCACACGCGTTCGAGGACCACCACGGGGATCTCACGGTCGGTCTTCTTCGCGTACTCGTTGTAGTCCGGCCAAACGGCGGCCAGCTTCTCCCACAGTTTCGCGCGCTCCTCACCCTCGATGGTGCGAGCCCGCGCGGTGAACTTGTCCGCCTTGACCTGGGCCTTGACCTCGGGGTTCGCCTGGAGGTTCTTGTACCAGCCCGGGTCCTCCGGCGCGCCGCCCTTCGACGCCACGATGACCGGGTTGTTGTCGTCGTCGAACTGGTAGATCAGCGCGAACTTGCGGTCCTCGCCGGTCTTGCGACCTTTGGTGGTGAGGATGAGGCAGGGCGCGCCCTTCTCCCAGTCGTGGCCCACCTCGCCGTCGGTCTCTTCGTAGCGACGGACGTGCTCGTCACCGAAAAGCATGTCTGCGTTCCTCTCCTCGTCCTGGGATGTACCGGCGCCCTGCCAGTCTGACGCGAACCGGTCGGTCGCGCTGATCAACTCGTGCAGGGTGCCGGGTTCGTCGAACGCGTGACCCGAGTCGCCGACCATCACCAGTTCCGCGCCGGGCAGCACCTGGCTGAGCTCCCACGCGGTGATGGCCGGGGTGACCACGTCGTAGCGTCCCTGGACCAGAACGCTGGGAATGCCCCGGAGCTTCCCGGCCTCGCGGAGCAGCTGATCCTCGGTCAGCCAGCCGCCGTGCCGGAAGTAGTGGTTCTCGATCCTCGCGATCGCGAGGGCGAACGAAGGATCGCTGAACGCGTCGATCACTTCCTCCTGCGGGCGCAGTTTGACCGTTTCCCCCTCCCAGCGGCTCCACGCGATCGCGGCGGGCCCGTGCACCGCGGGGTCCGGATGGTGCAGCAGTTCGTGATACACCTCGATCAGGTTCTCCTGGCGGCGCGAAAACGGCACCGGGGCCAGGAAACGCGACCACGCCTCGGGGAAGAGGAACGCCGCTCCCCCGCCGAAGAGCCATTGCAGTTCCTTCGCCCGCAACGTGGCCACGCCGCGGAGGACGAGTTCCGTGACCCGGCCGGGATGCGTTTCCGCGTAGGTCAGCCCGAGCACACTCCCCCATGAACCGCCGAAGACCATCCAGTGTTCGATATCGAGATGCTCGCGCAACCGTTCGATGTCGGCGACGAGGTGCCATGTCGTGTTGACCGAGAGATCCGCGTCCGGAGTGGCGCAGTTCGGCGTGCTGCGCCCGCAGCCACGCTGATCGAAAAGGACTATCCGATACCGCTCGGGATCGAACAGTCTGCGATGTCTCGCGTTCGCTCCGCTTCCGGGGCCGCCGTGGAGGAAGATCACGGGTTTGCCCGCGGGGTCGCCGCATTCCTCCCAATAGATCTCATTGCCGTCACCGACGGGCAACATCCCTTGGACGTAAGGTTCGATTTCCGGGTAAAGGCCGAGCATGTCCGCCACTATGCCCCAAACGCCAGCTTGGAGGATCGATGAAGGCCCGCCCCCACGTGACGCTGGAAGATGTGGCGCGCAGCGCGGACGTGTCGCTCGCGACCGCGTCCCGCGTCCTCAACGGCACCGCCACCGTCCGGGGGGATCTCCGCGAACGGGTGATCGCCGCGGCTGCCGACCTCTCCTACACCCCCAACGCACACGCACAGGCACTGGCCGGTGGCTCACAGCCGACCGTCGGGGTGATCTGCCACGACGTCGGCGACCCGTATTTCGCCGCCATCGCAGGCGGGATCATGCGCGTCGCCAGTGAGAACGACCTCCTGGTGATGCTCGCGAGCACGTTCCGCGACCCGGCGAAGGAGGTCGCCTACGTCTCCACGCTGCGCGCCCAGCGCGCGTCGGCGATCCTGTTGATCGGCTCCGCCTTCGAGGACAAGACGTGGGAGAAGGCGATGGCCGCCGAACTCGAGCCGTACCGGCGCGGCGGCGGGCACGTCGCCGCGGTCAGCAGGCACCGAGGGCTCAAAGTGGACACTGTGCAGCCCGACAATCGGGGTGGCGGCGCCGAACTGGCGAAGGCACTGCTGGACATGGGGCACCGGCGGTTCGCCGTACTCGCCGGGCCGAGGAGCCTGACCACTGTCGTCGATCGGCTCGACGGCTTCGCGGCGGAACTGCTGGAGCACGGCGTCGAACTCCACGAGGACGACGTCACCGAGGCGCCGTTCACCCGCGACGGCGGTTACGAGGCGATGGAGAAGGTCCTCGCCCGGCCGCGGAAGCAGTGGCCGACGTGCGTGTTCGCGGTGACCGACGTGATGGCGATCGGCGCGATGACGGCGCTGCGCGACGCCGGGGTCTCCGTGCCCGGCGAGATGTCGATCGCCGGTTTCGACGACATCCCGGTAGTGCGCGATCTCACGCCCTCGCTGAGCACGGTCGCGCTGCCGCTGGAGAAGCTGGGTGAACGGGCCATGGACCTGGCACTCAAGGCCTCCCCCGGCACCCGGCCGCGAGTCGTGCGGATGTCCGGCGAGGTCGTCCTGCGTCTCAGCACCGCCGCTCCCCCACGCTGAAACCCTTGTGTGCGGCCCGTGAGGTGACTTACCGTGGCACGAGAAAGCGCTTTCTCACCCCCGCGCCACGGAGACCCGATGACCTTGATCGCCCTGCCCACCGCCGACGGCGGACTGGCGGAGTGGACGCCGAGAGGGCCGGAAACGCCCGCGAAACCGGCATCACCTCCGACCTCCCGGATCGCCTACGCGGCCGCACACGTGGTGGCCGACCCGCTCGCCGCCGCCGATCCCGAAGAAGGCGCGGTGCTGGACTGGGACACGACGCTCGCCTTCCGCGAGCACCTGTGGTCCTGCGGTCTCGGCGTGGCCGAGGCGATGGACACCGCGCAGCGCGGGATGGGCCTGGACTGGGCCACGACCCAGGACCTCATCCGGCGCACCGGCGCGCTCGCCGCCGGACGGCCGTGGGTCGCCGGGGTCGGCACCGACCAGCTCCCCGGCGGCGACGCGACCGCGGAGTCCATTGTGGACGCCTGGCGGGAGCAGCTGGATCTGGTCGGCGAGGCCGGGGCGATCCCGGTCGTGATGGCCAGCCGGGCGCTGGCCGCATCGGCGTCCGGCCCCGAGGATTACCATGCCGCGTACGGGAAACTGCTCTCCGGCGCGGACCGTCCGGTCCTGCTGCACTGGCTGGGCGAGCAGTTCGACCCGGCATTGGCGGGCTACTGGGGTCACGGCGACGTCCGTGAGGCCGCCAAGGAACTGGGCAGGCTCTGCACCGACCACGCCGGCGCGATCGCGGGTGTCAAGGTTTCGGTGCTCGACGCGTCGATCGAGACCGAGTTCCGCCGCGCGCTGCCCGAAGGCGTCGTGTGCTACACCGGCGACGACTTCAACTACCCGGAACTGATCGCCGGGGACGATCAGGGCCACAGCGAAGCACTTCTGGGCATCTTCGACGCCGTCGCGCAGGTCGCCGGCGCCGCGCTCGCCCGGCTCGACGAAGGCGACACGGCCGGATTCCACGACCTGCTGGACCCGACGGTGGCGCTCAGCCGGGCAATCTTCCGTGCCCCCACGAGGAATTACAAGACGGGCGTCGTCTTCCTCGCCTATCTCAACGGGCACCAGGATCATTTCCGGATGGTCGCGGGCCGCGAGTCGGCCCGGTCCATCACGCATCTGGCCGAACTGCTGCGCTTGGCGGACGCCGCCGGTGCGCTCACCGACCCGGATCTCGCCGTCGCGCGGATGCGGCCGCTGCTGGCCGCGGCGGGGGTGGCCTGATGGACCGGTTGAGCCTCAACCAGATCACCACCAAGGCGTGGTCGCTGCCGGAGGCCGTCGCGGGCTGCGCCGAGGCGGGCGTCCGCTGGATCGGCCTGTGGCGGGACAAGGTCGCCGAGACCGGCGTCGAGGAGACGGCCCGGCTGCTCAAGGAGTACGACGTCGGCGTGTCGTCGTTGTGCCGTGGTGGTTTCTTCACCGGGATCACCCCGGAAGGGTCCCCTGTGGACGGTGTCGCGCAGACCCGGGAGGCGATCGACGAAGCGGCCGCGCTGGGCGCGGACGTCCTCGTCCTGGTCGTCGGCGGAGTGAACGGCAGCCTCGCGTCGTCGAGGCAGCGGGTCGCCGACGCGGTCGGTGAGCTGGCGCCTTACGCCGGTGAGCGCGGCGTCCGGCTTGGCCTGGAACCCCTGCATCCCATGCAGTGCGCCGAACGTTCGGTTCTGTCCACTGTGGATCAGGCGCTGGCGATCGCGCTGGAGCATCCGGCCGACCAGGTCGGTGTGATCGTCGACGAGTTCCACGTGTGGTGGGATCCGCGGATCGAGGAGTCGATCGCCGCGGCGGCCGGGCGGATCGCCGGATTCCACGTCTGCGACCAGAAGGTCCCCCTGACCGACACCCTGCTCGGCCGCGCGCTGCCCGGCGACGGCCCGATCGACCACCGGCACCTCAAGGCGTGCGTCGAGGCCGCCGGGTACACCGGGCCGATCGAGGTCGAGGTGTTCGACGCCGACCTCTGGCGGCGTCCCGGCGGCGAAGTGCTCGCGGAGACCGTCAAGGCGTATCGCGACCACGTTTCCTGACGAAAGTAAGGGGCATCCCTGCCCAAGGTCGGCTGCCTGAGGCGGCCGTTGTTTCCTAGCGTTCGCGGTATGAATCAACGGCTGCTCTGGTGGCTGGGCACAGCGCTGCTCCTGCTCGCCGTCCACACCGACTGGAACGTTCCCCTCGCCGCCTGGGTGTTCCCGGTCTTCCTGCTCCGCTACGCCCGGCGGGCGCCCGTCCGGCGCGCGGCCCTGATGGTCGGGCTCTCCCTACTGATCGGGCAACTCTTCTGGCTGAGTGTCACCGGACTGCTGTTCGTGCTGTCCGGACTGCTCGCCTTCACCCTGCTCGCGGTGCTGCAGACGACGGCCTTCATGGCCGACCGCCTGCTCGCCGAACGCGCCGGACCGCTGAGGACCCTGGTGTTCCCGGCGACACTGGTGGCAGGCGAGTATCTCTTCACCCTCATCACCGGATTCGGGGACTTCGGCGCGCTCGGCAGCACCCAGTCCGGGAATCTGCCACTGCTCCAAGCCGCTTCGGTGACCGGCGTCTACGGCCTCACCTTCGTCCTCGCGTGGTTCGCCTCGGTGGTGAACACCGGCTGGGCGGAAGGGTGGCCGCGCGTCAAGCGCACGGTCGTCGTCCACGTTTGCCTGCTGGGCCTGGTGTTCGCCGCCGGTGGCGCGCGGTTGCTGTTCGACGCGCCCACGACGCAGACGGTGCGGATCGCGGGGATCAGCCCCTCATCCGACACGGATCGGGCAAGTTCCGACGCACTGGAGCGGATCGGCGTGAAGTATTGGCGTGCCGAAGAAGTCAGCGCGGCCGACCCGGTCGCGGTCGGTGCCGCCTTCGCGCCGATCACCGAAGATCTCGTGACCAGGACACGACAGCAGGCGTCGGCGGGGGCGAAGATCGTGCTCTGGCCGGAAACCCATGCCAGCGTGCTGGAACGCGACCAGGCGGCGTTGCTGGAGCGAGTCGGCACTGAAGCGAAGCAGGCGGGTATCCACGTGGAACTCGCGTACGCGCTCTACACCAAGCAGGCTCCCTACATCCGGAATGTGGCCGTGCTCGTCGGGCCGACCGGCGAGGTGTCGTGGACCTACGACAAGACCCATCCGATGCCGATGGAGCCGATGACTCCTGGCCCCGGTGTCGTGCCCACCGCGGATTCGCCGTACGGGCGGCTCGCGACGGTCATCTGCTACGACGCGGATTACCCCGGCCTGATGCGCCAGGCCGCGGACAAGGGGACCACGCTGATGCTCGTCCCCGCCAACGACTGGCCGGGATTCGGCTCGCTGCACGCGGAAAAAGCGGTGTTCCGCGCGGTGGAAAACGGTTACCCGGTCTTCCGGCACTCCACTCACGGAAATTCCACAGCCGTGGACGGACAGGGCCGGGTACTCGGGAACGCCGACTATTTCCGGACCGATCAGCAGACGCTCGTCGCGGATCTGCCGGTACAGCCGCGAACACAGACCGTGTACGGCTCGATCGGTGACGTGTTCGCCTGGCTGTGCCTCGCACTCGCCGCACTCTGTCCTTTATGGACATACAGCCGGGGACGCACCGGGAAACGTTAGCGCCCTGTTACAGAAAGGGTGGCGTTCGTAACGTCTTGGCCGAAAAGAACAGTGTTCAACGGTTAAGCTCCCCCGCATGCCGAAACTGCTGGTGGTGGAAGACGACGACGCGATCGGCGGCGTCCTCGAATCGACCCTCCGCCTCCACGGTTACGAGGTCTCCTGGCAGCGCGACGGCCGCACCGCGCTCGCCGCCGCGGCGGACGGCGACATCGATTTCGTCCTGCTCGATCTCGGCCTGCCGGATCTGGACGGGGTCGAGGTCTGCCGTCGGCTGCGCGCGGAACTCCCCGGCGCCGTCCTGGTCATCCTGACCGCCAGGCAGGAGGAAATGGACGTCGTCGTGGGCCTGGAGGCCGGGGCCGACGACTACCTCACCAAACCCATCCGACTCGGCGAACTGCTCGCCAGGGTGCGGGCGCATCTGCGGCGCGGGACGGCCCCGCCCGAAAGCAGGCCCGCGCTCGCCATCGGTCATCTGCGGGTGGACACCGCCGGGCGCCGGGTCAGCGTCGGCGGCCGGGAGATCTCGTTGCGGGCCAAGGAGTTCGACCTGCTCGCCCGGCTCGCCGAGCAGCCGGGCGTGGCGGTCAGCCGGGACACCCTGATGTCGGAGGTGTGGGACGCGCACTGGTACGGCTCCACCAAGACCCTGGACGTCCACATCGCCGCGCTGCGGCGGAAACTGACCGAATCGTCGCCAACCCCCGAGCAGGCGCCCCGGATTTCGACGCTGCGCGGCCACGGTTACCGCCTCGAACAACCCTTCGAAAGCTAGTGTCCTGCACCGTAAATTCGGGCGTTACGTGGTGAATCGTCCATGCCGCGGCGCGGCGGGCCATCGGACTCGCGGATCGCGGCGTTCTGGAGTGTTTCCGTGTGTGAAGGGGACTTTCCCCGCATGACATGCGGGGAAAGTCCCCTTCACACACCCGGAAAGCCAGGAACGGCACCCCGTACACCTCAGGCGCCCCCATCGTCACACCAGCCACGCCCACACCACCCATACCAGACGAACCGCCCTCGTGACGACACCCAGACCCACCCCAAGGGAAGCCCAGGATTCAGCGCACGAACCAAAGACTCAGGACACTAGTCACGCGTGACTGGGCGGGCATCACGCGTGATCGAGCGGGCATCACACCTCAGTAGTCGCGGAGGTCGGATACCTCGTCGCGGGCGGCGAGTCGCGCGATCCACGCCGACGCCGCCACGCATGACACGATCACCACCGTCCCCAGCATCCCGAAGTACCCGTGAGGAAAAGACCTCCATTCCGCCCGGGTGAAGAGGGCGAACAGCACGCCCAGCAGGTGTCCGGCGATCAGGCCGCCGCCGCCGACGATCAGCGCGTCGCCCGCGATGAACGTCGCCACCTGGCGGCGTTTCCCGCCGAGGGTGCTGACGATCAGCAGGTCACGGCGGCGTTCGTTGAGCGCCAGCCCGAACGACGGTCCGGCCGCGGCCGCGGCGAGCACGAGCGACGCCACCTTGTCCACAGTGGCCGCGGTGCAGCCGTCCTTGGTGAGAGCGGACGAGATCGCGAAGGCCACCGCGAGCGCGACCAGGGACACCGACCGCGCCAGCAGCGCGCTCCGCCACGAAATGGACAGCGCGAGGACACCCGCGAGCCCAGAGACCAGCGGCCTGAGCACCCCGCCGATCACCCGTTTTCCCTTACGCAGTCCCAGCTCCACCAGCCGCCACAACAGCATCGTGCCGCCGGCCCAGCCGAGCAACGGCCAGAAGAAGGCGAGCGCGAGCAGGATGAAGTCGAGACCGTAGGGCGACCACCAGGGCGGCCCGTCGTCCGCCGAGACGAAATACCACTCGCGCAGCACCGGGGGCAGGACGGCGATGGCCGCGACGACCGGCCCGGCGAGCAGCAAGAGAACGATTTCCCAGGCGAGCGATACGCCGGTTCCGGTCAGGAAGCCACCCGCCAGCGACAGCACGACCCCGGCCACGCCGCCGGTCAGCCCTGCGACCACGGCTTCGGCGGAGGCCAGTCCGAATACCTGCCCGCCGGTCGCGCCGCGGGCGCGCAGCAGGTCCTGGTCCGCCCGCAGCGAACGCTCCGAAGGGGCGGCCAGCAGCACCACGAGCACCGTCGCGGGTACCCACGGCGGCACCGAGGTGTCGGCCCAGCCGTGTACCGCGAGCAGCGTGATCACGATCGCGACCCCGGCCGCGGGTACGCCGAGCCTGGCGGGGCGCACTCGCGCGATCCCGCCGACCCACAACGCCATCGCCGCGATCACAGGTCCCGCACCAGCTTCCCGTCGACCATCGCCCAGCGCTCGCTGAACAGCCCGGCCGGAGCCTGCTCGGCCGTGGCCACCAGCAGGCCGGCGGCCAGCCGGTCCGCCGCCTCCACGAGCCTGCCCAGCAGCCGTTCCCCGGCCCGCCGGTCCAGCCAGCCCGCCGGGTCGTCGGCGAGGATCAGTTTCGGCGCGGGCGCGAGTGCCCTGGCCAGGATGGCCAGCCGGATCTGCTCACCGGTCAGGTCACGAGGCGCCTTCTTGGCGAAACCGGCGAGGCCCACCAGTTCCAGCGCGCCGTCGACGGCGTCGCGGACCGCGGTGCCGGTCCGGCCGGCGAGGACCAGCGGCAACGCGACGTTGAGCCGGACGTCGAGGTCCCGCAGCAGGCCGCCGTCTTGCAGGACCAACCCGATCGAGTCGGGCCCCGGCGGCGACGGCTCGAACGCGGGCCAGTCGACGGTGCCCGCCGTCGGTTTCTTCATCCCGGCGAGCAGGTGCAGCAGCGTGGTCTTCCCCGCCCCGGCCCTGCCGGTCACCACCGCGCGGGTCTCCGCGCCGATCGCGCAGGTCACGCCGTGCACGGCCACCACCGCGGTCAGTCCGGTGCCATAGGTGTGCGCCAGTTCGTCGGTGCGGACCAGCGGTGCCGTCACGCCACTCTCACGATCCGGTGCGCGGCCGCCGCGATGTCGGGGTCGCGGGTCGCCACGACGACGGCCGTCCCCCGGCGCGCGACGGCGCACAGCAGGTCCATGAGTTCGAGGGCGGCGAGCCCGTCGAGTTCGCCTGCCGGTTCGTCGGCGAGGACGACCTCGGGCGCCCCGGCCAGTGCGACGGCGACCCCGGCCCGCGAGCCTTCCAGTGCGGACAAGGTGTCCGGATAGGCGTCGCCACGGCCACCCAGCCCGGCCAGTTCGAGCAGGTCAGCGGCGTTTTCGGGGGCGCGGCGGGTGGAGAGCCGTCCCGCCAGCAGCACATTCTGCTCGACGGTGAGATGGCCGAAGAGGTTTCCGCGCCTGAGCAGCACTCCGACGCCGACGGCGACCACCGGGGCGTCGCCACTTCCGGCGGGCACCACGGCCACACACTCGCCCGGGACGGCGTACCGGACGAGGGGGACGGATCCGGGCCCCGGGCCTGCCAGGACGGCGGCACGTCGGCGCATGGCCCCAAGGTAAGGCGAACGGGGTCAACATCGCCTTGATCTCAGGTCAACGGACGGCAAAATATCGCGTCGGGCGGGTGATCCTGGCCCTTGTCGGCCACACTCTTGTCCGTGCGCCGCCGGATCGTCACCCTCACCGTGCTGGCCGCGGTGCTGGCGATCACCCTCTTCGGGGTACCGCTGGCCGTCGCGGTCGCCAGGTTCCACGAGAGCATGTCCACGCACGATCTCGAGCGCGCCGCGGACACCGTCGCCCTCGCGGTGACCGGCGACCTCGCCAACGGCCGGATCCCGGAACTGAAACCCGCCGGGCCCCACGAGGGAGAGGGCCGGATGCGGGACATCACGATCGCGGTCTACTCCCCGACCGGCAGGCTCCTCGTCGGCGAAGGCCCGGCACACGCCGACGACTTCGTCCGCAGCGCGCGCGACTCCGACAGGGCCAACGGAACCTTCGGAGACGAGGTGGTTCTCGCCGAACCCGTACTCAGCGGCGCGTCGGTGGTCGGGGTGATCCGCGCCGCCCATCCCCGCGCCGAACTGGACGCCAGGATCCGGCTGACCTGGCTGAAGATGGGCGGGCTCGCCGCCATCGCGATCGGGGCCAGCTGGCTGATCGGGCGCCGGATCGCCACCCGGCTGGCGCGGCCGCTGGAGGATCTGGCCGTCACCGCCGAACGCCTCGGCGAGGGCGACTTCACCGTGCGCGCCCGCCGCACCGGGGTCCGCGAGATCGATCAGGTCGCCGAAGCACTCGACGTCACCTCCGAGCGGATCGGCGAGACGCTGGAACGGGAGCGCACTTTCTCCTCCGACGCCTCTCACCAGCTGCGGACGCCGTTGACCGGGCTGCGCCTGCAACTGGAGGCGGCGCTGGAGAGTCCCGATCGCGACCCCTACGAGACGATCCGCGACAGCATCGCGTCGGCCGACCGGCTGGAGCGCACCATCGACGACCTGCTGGCGCTGGCCAAACAGACCAGGGCCCCGCGTGCCCTGCTCGACCTGGGCAAACTCTTCGAAGAGGTCCGCCAGACCTGGCACGGACTGCTCGCCGGACGCGGCAGGGCACTGCGGATCAGCGGACGCGAGGCTCTGCCGGCGCGGGCGGCGGACGCGGCCGTGCGGCAGGTGCTCGCCGTGCTGCTGGACAACGCGGCGACGCACGGACGCGGCACGGTCACCGTCCTCGCGCGCGACGCCGGGGACGCGCTGGCCATCGACGTGAGCGACGAGGGTGCCATCCCGGACGGGCACGATCCGTTCGTGCCCGGGGACGAGACAGAGGAGCGGGAAGGCCACGGGATCGGGCTGCGGCTGGCGCGGAGCCTGTCCGAGGCGGAAGGCGGGCGCCTGCGGCTGACCAGCCCGTCGCCGACGACGTTCACGCTGCTCTTGCCCGCCGAGCGCCCCGCACCTCGTGAAGAAGGCCCGGGCCTGGCGAGCTAGGGGGGGTTACTCGCCAGGCCGGGCCGGTAGGAGGCAAACGCGCCCCGACAGCGCGCACGGCATGCCACCTGAAAGAAGACGGTAAAGACCAGCGGGCCAACAGACGGTACACGCCGGATTAACTGACACTTTGCTTTTATATGTCACAGGACTTCGGCGATAGTCGAGCCGGGCTGAATCGATCGTGGGAAGATTGGGCGTATGACCACCGAGCCGGCGCCGAGATGGCGGAGACTGGAACCGGACGAGCGTAAGGAACAGATCTTCGCTTGCGCGGCCCGCCTTTTCGGGGCCCGTCCGTACTCGGAAGTGTCCACATCGGACATCGCGGCGGAGGCCGGGGTGGCCAGGGGTCTCATCAACCATTACTTCGGCACCAAACGCGAGCTCTACCTGGAGATCATCCGGCGGGCGCTGACCGTGCCGCGGCTCGCGGTCGAGATCCTGCCGGACGGCCCGCTCGACCTGCGCGCCGACGTCGCCATCGACTGGTTCCTGGACATGGTCACCAGCCAGGAGAAGATGTGGCTGGCCGCGATCGCGCCGGAGGGCATCGGCCGGGACCTCGAAGTCGAACGGATCCTCGAAGAGGCCGATCGCGAATCGGCGGACCGGGTGCTCGAAGCGGTCGGTCTCTCCCGCGAGAGCGAGCACGGGCAGGAACTCAACGCGCTGGTCCGCGCGTTCGGCGGAATGGTCAAGGCGGCGGGCCGCGAATGGCTGGTGCGCGGTTCGCTCAATCGCGAGCAGGTGCACACGCTGCTCAGCAAGTCGCTGGTCACGCTGGTCGGCGAGGTGTTCCCCGAGATCCAGCGCGCCGCACCGCGGAGCTGACGGAGCTGACAGGGAGAAGCCCCCGGCACCTCGAGGGGGAGGTGGGTGCCAGGGGCTTCATGACCGGCGTCGAGCACCGGTATTCCTCCACACTACGCCGATTCACTGTCACGGCTCTGTCAAACTTCGAGAGCCCGCAACTGGGTGAGCCGATGCTCCAGCCCGTCGAGGCAACGCTCGACCGCGTAGGCGTAGAGCCGTTCGTAGTAACCGGCCGCGAGATCGGGGTCGGCGACCAGCGCCGCGATCGACTCCCCCAGCGCCGCCATCCCCGGCAGGTCCTCGCGGGTGCGGTACACCGCGTAGCCCTCGGACCGGTCGAGTTGCAGCGCCATCGCGCACTCGCGGTCGTCCTCCATCGCGACGAACTGGCAGGCGGTGGCGAGCAGCAGGTTGTAGGCGAACGGCGCCTCGGTACCGAATCCGGCCGCGAGCAGGCGGCCGATGCCGGTGTTCATGGTCGGCACGGCGGCGGCGACCGACGGACCGAACAGGGCAAGCCGCCGCGCCGAACCGGGATAGCGGCGCAACACGGACCGCACGGTGGGCAGGAACTCCTCGAACCAGGCCCGCCACGGCAGGGTCTCGTCGGGCAGGATCAGTTCGCCGACCACCCGGTCCAGCACCGCGACGACGACGGTGTCCCGGTCGCCCACGTGGTGGTAGACCACCGCGGGATAGGCGTCGACAGCGGCCGCGAGCTGCCGCAGAGTCCAGTTCTCCAGGCCGGATTCGGCCGAAAGCTCCAGCGCGGCGTCGACGATCCGCTCCTTGGTGACCGCCGGTCGCCCGGAAGCCACGCGCGACCGTGGCCGGGAACCCGCGTCTTCGGAGTAAGTCGGCATGCGGCTTACCGTATCCGGCAGGTGGCACGACAGGGGACATCCGGGGAGGATCGGCGCCATGCCCCGCGCGCGTGTGAACGGCCTCGAACTCGAGTACGACACCTTCGGCTCCCCCACGAACCCACCGCTCGTCCTGGTGATGGGGCTCGGTGCCCAGATGGTCACCTGGGAGGCCGGCTTCTGCGAACTGCTCGCCGAGGGTGGGTTCCATGTCGTCCGGTTCGACAACCGCGACATCGGCCTTTCGTCGTATCTGGACCACCTTCCCGCGCCGGATCTGGGCGCTCTCGCGACCGGTGACCTGGAGACGGCGCCGTACCTGCTGTCCGATCTCGCGTCCGACGTCACCGGGCTGTTCGACGCGCTCGGCTTCGAACGCGCGCACGTCGTCGGCGCGTCCATGGGCGGGATGATCGTGCAGCAGCTCGCGATCGATTCGCCGGAGCGGCTGCTCAGCCTCACGTCGATCATGTCGACCACCGGGGATCCCTCGGTCGGGCATCCGGAGCCGGCGGCCCTCGCCGGGCTGACGCGTCCGCCCGCCGCCACCCGCGAGCAGGCGATCGAAGACGGCGTCGCGTGGTTCAAGCTCGTGGGCTCGCCAGGTCACCCCTCGGACGACGAGTTCCTCCGGATGAAGGCGACCCGCAACTACGACCGGGCGAACCACCCGGCGGGCGCCTTGCGGCAGGCGGCCGCCGTCGTCGCATCGGGTGACCGCACGATGAAGCTGCGCGAGGTCCACGTCCCGACGCTCGTCATCCACGGCGAGAGCGACCCGCTGATCAACGTCAGCGGCGGGAAGGCGACCGCGGAGGCGATCCCGGACGCCGAACTGCTGCTGTTCCCCGGGATGGGGCACGAACTGCCGCGGCAGCTGTGGCCCGCGATCGCCGAAGCGATCGCCGAGCACGCGCGCAGGGTTGAAGGCGTCAGGATTTCGTCAAGCGCCCCGTCGGAGGCGTAGGAATCCCGAGAGCTTCGGTTTCCCGTTCGGTTGTGTCGCCGTCGTCGCCGCGGCGTCGGTGGCCGGTCTCCTCGGCTCGGCCCGACATCATGGCATTTCGTTGGTGGCCTTGGGGTTCGTCGTGCTCGTCGGAGCGGCGCAACGCGGCCGCTGGCTTCAGCGCGCGACGACCATCGCGACGACGGTCGTGAAGGATCCGCCGACGTTCAAGGTCAGCACGTTCCGCACGCCGTCGATCTGAAGGGGCCCGGCGGTTCCCGCCACCTGACGCGCGGCGTCGTGCACCATCCGCACGCCGGTCGCGCCGACCGGGTGCCCCAGCCCGAGCAGCCCGCCGCCGGGATTCACCGGCAGGACGCCGTCCCGCGCGATGGCGCCCGACTCGACGAGCCGTCCCGCCGTTCCCGGCGGGGCCGCGCCGAGATGTTCCAGCGCCACCAGCGCGGTGATGGTGAAGCAGTCGTGCAGTTCGACGACGTCCATCTCCTCGGAGCCGGAAACTCCCGCGCGCCGGTACGCGTCCAGCACCGCGCCGCGCAGGTGCGGGAACAGGTACTCGTCCCCTTCGGCGCGATCCAGCTTGCCCCGTAACGACAAATGCGCCGTCCGATGTCCGAAACCGGCCAGCCGCGGGACTTCTTCGAGGTCCCGGCCCGCGCGTTTCGCCCATTCGGTGGCGAAATCCGGGGAAGCGAGCACGATCGCGGCCGCGCCGTCGGAGATGCGGCCGCAGTCGTTCTTGCGCAGCACGCCTTCCACGACCGGGTTGAGCCGATCGTCCTGGCCGAACGAGCCGTCGGGGAAACTCCAGTCGCGCGCCTGCGCCATCGGGTTGAGCGCGGCGTTCGCGAAAGCGTTGCGGGCGAACAGGCCCAGATGCGCGGGATCGAGTCCGTAGCGCCAGTCGTAGACGTCGGCGACGTCGGCGACGTCGGCGAACAAGGCGGGCCAAGGGAATTCCGCCGATCGGGCTTCGGCGCCGACCCAGGCAGCGGAGCCGAGGTGCCCGGCCGCGGATCGCGCGTCGACGTTGCGCATGATCTCCAGCCCGGTCACCAGCGCGACGTCGTACCGGCCGGACTCGATGTCCGCGCTCGCGGCGAGCACCGCCGTCCCGCCGGAGGCACACGCTGCCTCGTGGCGGACGCTCGGCAGACCGTCCAGATCCGGGACGGCCGCCACCAGCAGCCCGCCGAGCTGGGCCTGGCCGGTGAACAACTCGGCGGCCAGATTCGCGACGTGGGCGACTTCGATCTCACCGGCTTCGACCTGCGCGTCCACCAGGGCGTCCGGCACCACTTCGGCGAACATCTCGAACAGGCCGCCGCCCTCTTTCGCGAAGTTCCGCGCGAAATCGGTCTGTGCCCCGCCCAGTACGAAGACCGTCATCGGGCCGATTCCCCTTCTCCGGTGCCGTGCCCGAGTCGCCCCACCCCCTGGAAGGGGCGACTCGGACGGCGGCTTTCCGGCCCCTCACCGTCTGCCCGCACCCCTCCGGCGGGCCGACAACAAGGGGGATCTCTTACTTACAGGAAGGTTCCAGCTGGTCCGCCCGGACCCAGGTCGCGTGAAAACCGAGCGGCACACGCTGGGGCAACAGGACCCTGGCCACGGGTCCGGCAGTGAGATCGGCGGCGTCGAAGATGTCCAGCTCCGAGCGCCCCTCACGCTCGTCCTGGACAAAAGTCACCAGATAGCCGTCATCGGAATTGGCGGCCGCGCCGTCGCGGGGTGCGAACGGCGCCTCACTGCCCCACCGGCCCGGACCGAAGCGATATTCGGTCTTGGCGCCGGCACGATTGTCGTAACACACCAGGCCGTCGAACTTGAGCGTCGAGTCCGGCGAGATGTGCACCGCGTAGGAGAAGCGATTCCGGCCGCCGACCACCCTCGAGTCGACGGACGGAAATTCGGTGTTGTCGTCGTCGAGCTGGGACTCCAGGCACTGTCCGGTCCGCAGGTTGAACCGGTAGCGGTGCAGCGAGGCGTCCAGCCGCAGGTACGACAGCATTTTGGCGAGCGGGGTGTGCGCGTCAGTTGCCGGGGCGGCCAATTGATCATGCGGACGCTGGACGCGGCAGACGTCGAGGACGATTTCCTCGCCCTGCTCCCAGGAGTTGACGACGTGGTAGATGTAGCACGGGCTGGCTTCGAACCAGCGGATCTGGCTACCGTTGCCGTAGCGAGGCAGCACCCCGAACCGGCTCGGCAACGACCGATCGAACAGCAGCTTGTGGCGCCCGTTGCGGGCCGCTTCGAAGTCTTGGATCAGCGGCAGGTCCATGAGGACGGCGTAGTTCTCGGTGATCGCCATGTCGTGTGGCAAGCGCGGGCCGGGGAGGTCGATCTCGGTCGTGTTCACGACCTTGCCGTCCGCGCTGATCACGCCGTAACGCAGGTACGGCGGCCGCGGCCCGTAGTCGAACCAGAACATCTCGCCGGTGCGCTCGTCGACCTTCGGATGGGCCATCATGTCGCCGACCAGCGTGCCGAGGAAGTCTTCGGCGCCCAGCGTCTCCAGCGAAAGCGGGTCCACCGCGTACGGCGAGCCGCACAGGTACCAGGTGGAGAGCACCTGGCCGCGGTGGAAGATCAAGTCGGTGTTGGCACTGTCCTTGACGTTCAGGCCGTGCGTGTTGCCGAACGGGTTGTCCTTCGGCGACTCCATGACGCCCTTCCACAGCGCCTTGCCCGCCTCGGATTCGGCCTCGAAGGCCTTGGTACGGACCCAGCGGTTGCGGTAGCGGGCCTTGCCGTTCTCCAGGTGGACGGCGTGGATCATGCCGTCGCCGTCGAACCAGTGGTAGCGGCCCTCCGGCGCGAACCGAGGGTTGGGCCCGTTGCGCAGGTACACGCCGTTGAGGTCGGTGGGGATCTTGCCGATGACCTCGAGATCGCTCGCGTCGATCTCCTCGCCGACCGGGGCGTAGACGCCCATCAGGTACGGGTTGACCTCGGGTTCCCCGGTGGTCGCCGCCACCAGGATCGGTTGCTCGGAGGTGCTGGTCATCGGTTCTCCCCGGTTGGTTCGCGTTGACCGATTGGGTGAGACACTATGATTTCTGTAGTCAGCTGTCAATAGACTTTGTTTGCTGTAGTCAGTAGTACGCTGACAGCGACACCCACCCGGAAGGAAGTACGTGACAGAGGCGACGGCGCACCGCGTCCAGCCGGCGGGCGATCCGCTGCGGCGGGCGCTCGAACTGCTCGGCGACCAGTGGACGCTGCTGATCCTGCAGAGCCTGTTCCTGCGCTTCCGCCGCTACGAGGAACTCCGGCTGCGGCTCGGTATCTCCCCCACCGCGCTATCCGGGCGGCTGCGCGAAATGGTCGGCGCGGGCGTGCTCGTCCGCACGCCGTACCGGGACGCGCGGCGCACCCGGCACGAGTACCGCCTCACCGAACGCGGCCTGGAGCTGTGGCCGCTGCTGATCTCGATCTGGGCCTGGGAACGGGAATGGGTCGAGGGCCGCCGGGCCGTCCTGCCGACCCTGATCCACCTCGACTGCGAGCTGGCGACGTCGGCGCCACTCGGCTGCGCCTCCTGCGAACGCCGGGTCGACGCCCGCGACATCCGCGCCCACCGCCTCGACGACACCGGCGTCGTCGAAGCCACGGCGACGAAACGCTTCCGCCGCAAGGACGCCGAGTCCCTGGCGGGCGATCCGCTGATGTTCTTCCCGGACACCATGGAACTCCTCGGCGACCGATGGTCGACCGGGCTCGTGGTCAGCGCGCTGCTCGGAGCGCGGCACTTCTCGGAATTCGAACGGGAACTCGGGATCGGCCCGAGCGTGCTCTCGGGCAGGCTGTCGAAACTCGTGGACGTCGGCGTGCTGCGGACAGGCGTCGCGAGGACCCGCACCGACGCACACGACTACCGGCTGACCGCGAAGGGGCTCGCGTTCTTCCCCGCGCTGGCCTTCATCGCCGAATGGTCGAGGGGTTTCGAGGTTCCGGGGCAGGCTCCGGACATCACCCTGGAGCACGTGGACTGCGGCAACCGCCTGAAGCCGATGCTGCTGTGCGACCACTGCTGGCGGCCGCTGCTGCGGAGCCGGATCCGCTTCGGCGGCCCGGTCCAGCTCCCCGCGCCGCCGAGGTGACGTAAATCGACTCGCCAACCGGGATGGTTCCTGACAGGCTGAGGACTTGTCACATGTCGTCACCTCGGAGGTAGCAATGACTGAACCCGCACCGTCCCCAGCGGATGGAGAAGAGGACGACACCAAGCGCAAGTTCCGCGAGGCGCTGGAGCGCAAGCAGGCTCAGGCCCGCTCCGGCTCGGCCCACGAGAACGCCGGCGGGAAGAACCTGCACGCCCACGGGCCCGCCGCGAACAAGCGCACCTTCCGTCGCAAGAGCGGCTGAGTCCGGGCCGCCTGGTCCGCGAATGTTATGAACGGACCTTTCATAACAAAATTTGTTATGAAAGGTCCGTTCATTTCATCTCTGGGCCCAGCGGGAGCTACACCGTCAGGATCGACCGTAGCCCGCCGACCTCGGTCATCCGCCGCTCCGCCAGCCGGTCCGCGGCCGCCGCCGGGGGCACGCCGTCGGCCTTGGCCAGCGCGAACACCGCCTTGGTGGTGTCGAAGATCGCCGTGGTCTTGCGCTTCGCCCGCGCGAAGTCGAAACCGTGCCGCTCGTCGTCGACCTGGATCACGCCACCGGCGTTGACCAGGTAGTCCGGCGCGAAGAGGATGCCGCGGTCGTCGAGCAGCTTGTCGACACCGGGGTGCGCGAGCTGGTTGTTGGCCGCGCCGCAGACGATCTTGGTGCGGAGTTCGCCGACCGTCTCGTCGGTGAGCACGCCGCCCAGCGCGCACGGCGCGAAGACGTCGAGTTCGGTGCGGATCAGCGTGTCGAGGTCGTCGACGACCTCGACACCGGGGTACGCCGCGCGGGTGCGCTCGATCGCCGCGGGCGAGACGTCGGTGATGACCACCTGCGCGCCCGCCTCGATCAAGTGCCCGACCAGGATGTGCCCGACCTTGCCGACCCCGGCGACACCGACCTTGCGACCCGCCAGGTCCGGGACACCCCAGACGGCGTCCGCGGAGGCGCGCATGCCCTGGTAGGTGCCGAAGGCGGTGAGCACCGAGGAGTCGCCGGCGCCGCCGTTCTCCGGCGAACGGCCCGTGACGAACTCCGTTTCGCGGGCGACGATGTCCATGTCCTGCACGTAGGTGCCGACGTCGCAGGCGGTGATGTAGCGACCGCCCAGTGTCTGGACGAACCGGCCGAAGGCGCGAAGCAGCGCTTCGGATTTGTGCTTGTGGGGGTCGCCGATGATGACGGCCTTGCCGCCACCGAGGTCGAGCCCGGCGAGCGCGTTCTTGTAGGCCATCCCCTTCGACAACGCGAGGACGTCCGCGAGCGCCGCGTCCTCGGATGCGTAGGGGTAGAACCGGGTTCCGCCGAGCGACGGTCCGAGCGCCGTCGAGTAGATCCCGATGATGGCCTTCAGGCCGGTGGCCTGGTCTTGGCAGAAGACGACCTGTTCATGGCCGGTACCTTGGCCGAACACTTCGGTCACTGTGGTGACTCCTTGTCACTGGAGTGCGCGCCGCTTGTGGCGGACGTGCGAAGTTCCTCCGATTAAGGCACGGTCCCCGCGCGAAGGTCATCCGGCGGCGACAGTGCCACAGCGCAAACTTAGCCGACGATTTCGTCCAGGATGCGAAGTGCGGAGTCGAGTTGAGTGTCGGACAGGTACGGCGCAGGTCCGAACCTCAGGTATGGGCCACGGCTGTCGGTCCGGACCCCGCGTTCGGCGAGGGCGGCTTGCAGCGCGCCGGCGTCGGCGCACTTCAGCGACAGGAAGCCGCCGATACGGTCCAGCGGCGTCTCCCGGTCACGCGTGACGACACCTTCGGGCAGGCCGAGCTTGTCGAAGCCCTCGGCGAGGAAGCCGACCTGGTGCCGCGACACCTCCCGCAGGAATTCGGGCGTGAGCCCCTGCTCGGCGAAGAACCGGAAGACGCGAGCGCCCCGGTAGTGACTCGTCGGGTCGTAGGTCGCCCCGGCGAACCTGTCCGATCCGGAGGCGTACGCGACCTGGCCGGGACGGCGCTCGTCCGCGAGCGCGCCGAACTCGGCGTACCAGCCGGTGACGACCGGCCGCAGTTCCTGCGCGTGCGCGGGCATCCGCAGGAAGCAGTTGCCCTCGCCGAGCTGGAGGTACTTGTAGCCGCCGCCGAGCACCCAGGCGTTGGTGAGCCCGAGGTCGTGCAGCGCGAACGGGACGGCGCCGAGCGCGTGGTAGGCGTCGACGACGAGGTTCACCGACTTCGAAAGGCAGACGTCGGCGAGGTGGGCAAGGCCCGGTACGAGCCGGGAGGTCTCGAACAGCACGGCCGAGACGAGGACCGCGGCGGTGTCTTCGGTGACCTCGGCCGCGACGCGTTCGGCCAAGGTCGCGACCGGCGTCGAGGGCACGCGGACCACCTCGACGCCTTCCTCGGCCAGCCGCGCCAGCTGACGGCGCAGCGTGTGGAACTCCCCGTCGGTGGTGATCAGGCGCGGACGCCCGCGCAGGTCCATCGCCGACAGGAACCGGATCACCAGGTCGTGCGTGCTGGCGCCGAGCGCGATACCGCCGTGCGGGTCACCGAGCAGCGCCCGGAACCCTGCCCGCATCTCGTCGGCCTTCGCGAAGGCCCGTTCCCACTTCGTGTCGACCTCTTCGGCCGCGTCGGTGAAGGCCTCGAGGAGGCCTTCTCGCGCGACGTCGGGCCAGGCCTGGTGAGAGTGCCCTGTCAACAGGATCCGGTCCGCCACACCGAATTCCGTGTAGTGCTCCGCGAGCGCGTTGGGGTCGCGGCGGAGCTCGCCGAGGTTCGTCACAGCCTGCTCCGCACCGCCCAGAGGTCCGGGAACATCGGGGAGAAAAGCGTCGTACGCAGATAGTGCGCGCCCGACGAACCCCCCGTCCCGGTCTTGTCTCCGATGGTGCGCTCGACCATCTTCACGTGCCGATACCGCCACTCCTGCATCCCTTCGTCCAGATCGACCAGGTGCTCCGCCACGACCGACGGCCCCTTGTCGTCGCGATAAACCCGCAGTAGAACCTCTTGGAGCGCCGGAGAGGGTTCGAGTGGCTTGGTGACATCGCGCCCGGTCGGGACGTCGTACTCCTTCACCGCGAGGTACGTGACGAAGGAATCGAAGAGCGACGGCCGTGCCATCGCGCCGGCGATCTCGGCACGCTGTGCACCGCCCTCGGGGTAATGCGCGAACACCCGTTCGTCCCGGCGGCCGAGGACGGCCTCCAGAACGCGGAATTGAGCCGACTGGAACCCGCTCGAAGCGTCCAGTCGCGCACGAAAACTGGCGAATTGGCTCGGAGTCATCGTCTCGAGCACATCGATCTGCGCGACCACCACCTTGAAGATAGTCAGAATCCGCCTCAATGTGCGGACAGCGTGAGCGGTGTTACCCGCCTCGAGCTGCTCCTGCAGGTACAGCGCCTCGTGGAGAACTTGTTTGAACCAAAGTTCATACACTTGGTGGATAACAATGAAGAGCAACTCGTCGTGTTCGTCGGAGCGGGGATGCTGCGCGTCCAGCAATTCGTCCAGTGAAAGGTAGGACGTGTAACTCAATGCGGCCTGAGTGTCGTTCATTTTTCTGTCACCTCATCGAAATGGCGTTGCGCGGCCGGGGCCAGTGCCCGGTAAAGATCGTGGAACAGCTCGACCGCGGCCGCCCGGTTCTGCGGAGCGGGTACCAGCTCGACCGGGAGTTCCGGGTCGAGCGACGGGAAAGCGCGGAAGGTATGCGTCAGCCAGGTTCGGACCTGGAACGCCTCGGCGTCAGGCAGGTCGCCTGAATATCCGCCGAAATCTCGGACGAACGCGTCGTAACGCGCGGCGAGGCCGTCGAGGTTCCAGGCCCGGCCGGCGAATCGCCGGACGTCGAGGCCTGCCGACGGTTTGCCGAGCATCAGCCCGGCGTGTTCGGAGACGTCCAGTTCCGCCAGCAGGGCGAGCACCTCGGCCTCGCGATCGTGCGGGGCGATCCAGGTGCCGTCCTGCACCGGACCGAAGCCGAGGAAGCGCAAGCGGCGCACCAGCCGCTCCCGCGCCTGGCGGCGGCTTTCCGGGATGCTCTGCCACAGCACCGTCCACTGGCCTGCCTCGCGATCGCTGCGGCCGAGGGAGAAGATCCGGCGGTCGCCGTCCTCCAGCAGCGCGATCGTGCGGCGGGTCAGCGAGTAGTGGACGAGCCTGCCAGCCTTGTGCCTCGCGAGCAGGTCGCGGCGGGCGAGCCGCGCCAGCGCGATCCGCGCGGCGCCGTCGGAGAAGCCCAGCCCGGCGAGCACACTGACCAGGCCGCCGGACCAGACACGGCGGCTCTCGCGCGGCGACACGTAGCTACCGAGCAGCGTCATCACCAGTTCCTGGGGGCCTGGGTCGCCGTGGGACGGGGCCGATTCGGGCATGCGGGCAACTCTATACACCTCAGGCCGCTGCGGTGTAGCTTGATTCGAGTGACGTACTTCGCGGATTTGAGCTCGCGTCAGGTGGCCGCGCTCGCGTCCAGTGAGCGCGTTCCGGTGCTGCTGCTGCCGGTGGGCGCCGTCGAACCGCACGGGCCGCACGCGCCGCTGGGCACCGATCCCCTGATCTCCCGGGGAATGTGCGAACGCGCCGCCGCGCGGCTGGCGGGCGATCCCGGTGTGCACGTGCTGATCCTGCCCGAAGTGCCCTACGGCGTGACCCGGTTCGCGGCCGGGTTCGCGGGTGGCGTCTCGATCGGCGAGGACACCCTGCACGCGCTGCTGACCGAGATCTGCGGCGCGCTCGTCGACCAGGGGTTGCCGCGGATCCTGCTGGTCAACAACCATTTCGAGCCCGCGCAGCTGGCCGTGCTGCGACGCGTGGCGGAGACCGCGGGCGTCGGCTTCGTCGACCTCGTCCGCCGCCGGTACGCGTCGCGGCTCACCGACGAGTTCCGCTCCGGCGAGTGCCACGCCGGGCAGTACGAGACGTCGCTGGTGCTCGCCGACCGGCCGGACCTGGTCGACGCCGTCGTCCAGCGTGCTCTGCCGCCGGTCCACGTCGACCTGGCGCGCGGTGGGGTCACGGACTTCGCCTCGGCCGGGATGACCGAGGCCTACTGCGGAACCCCCGCCCAGGCGACCGCCGAAGAAGGCGAGCAGACGTTCTCGGTGCTCACCGACATCCTGGTCGAAGCGATCCGGGAGCTGGTATGACCTTCAACCTGGCGACCCATTTCGTCGACCGCCTCCCCGGAGAGCGGACGGCACTGGTGTGCGGCGACGAGGAAGTCACCTACGCGGAACTGGCCGCCTTGGTGAACCGTGCCGGGAACGTGCTGCGCGACCTCGGTGTCCGAAGTGGACAGCGGGTCCTGCTGGCGCTGAACGACAGCATCGAGTTCGTGGCCCTCTGGTACGCGGCGCAGAAGATCGGCGCGGTCACCGCCGAGGTCTATTCCTTTCTCCAGCCCAAGGATTACGCGTACTACCTGAACTACACCAAGGCCGTGGTCGTTATCGCCGACGGCGCCACGCTGCCCGCGTTGCGTGAGGCCAGGGCGCGGAATCTGCTCGTGCTCGGCGACGTCGCTCTGGAGCCCGGCGAGCATTCGTTCGCCTCGCTGGTCGCTTCGGCCTCCCCCGAACTGGAAGCCGCGCCGACCACGCTGGACGACATCGCGATCTGGAAGTTCACCACCGGGAGCACCGGTTCGCCCAAGGCCTGCGTGCATCCGGCGCGCAGTGCGCTGGAGAGCTTCGACCGGTACGCGCTCGGCGTCCTCGGCCTGCGCGAAGACGACCGCGTGCTGGCCGTACCGAAGCTGTTCTTCGGCTACGCGCGCGATCTGACCGCGTTGTTCCCGTTCGGCGTCGGCGCGTCCGGGATCGTGTTCCCCCAGCGCAGCACGGCCGATCTGCTGTTCTCGCTGATCGAGCGCTACCGGCCGACGATCCTGGTGAACGTGCCGACCATGATGAGCGCGATGATCGCCCACCCCTCGGCGGTAGGAGTGGACATGAGTTCGCTGCGGCTCGCGACGTCGGCGGGCGAGGCGCTGCCTTCGGAGCTGCATCGCAAATGGGACAACCTGTTCGGCGTCCCGGTGATCGACGGGATCGGCTCGTCGGAGGCGTACCACATCTACCTGTCCAATGTGCCCGGCGCGCAGCGGGTCGGCAGCCTCGGCCGTGAGGTCCCCGGCTACACCGCCCGTATCCTGGACGAGAGCGGCGATCCGTTGCCGGACGGCGAGATCGGCACCCTGGAGGTCACCGGTCCGACCATCGCCCGCGAGTACTACGGCGACGCGGAGAAGACCGCTCGGACGTTCCACGGCGACACCCTGCGCACCGGTGACCTGTTCAGCCGCGACACCGACGGGTACTTCCACCATCACGGCCGCGCCGACGACCTGCTGAAGGTGTCCGGCGTGTTCGTCGCGCCGAGCGAGATCGAAGACTGCCTCATCGGTCATCCCGCCGTCGTCGACTGCGCGGTGCTGGGCGCGACCGTCGACGGCCTGGTGGTCCCGCGGGCGTGCGTCGTGCTGGCGGAGGGCTTTTCCGTTACCGCTGAAGAACTGAAAGACCACGCGCGGGCGCATCTGGCGAAGCACAAATATCCGCGTGAGGTGGTGTTCGTGACCGAACTCCCCCGCACCGCCAACGGAAAACTCGATCGGCGCGCGTTGCGCCGGGTGGAGGCAGAGTGAGAATCGTCGTCGTCACCGGCGGGACACGCGGGATCGGCGCGGCCATCGCCGCCCGGTTCCAGGCCGCCGGTGACCAGGTGCACGCGCCCGGCCGGGCCGACTGCGACGTCACCGACGAAGACGCCGTCGCCCGGTACTTCGACGGCCTCGGCCCGGTGGACGTGCTGGTGAACAACGCCGGGATCTCGGCGAGCGCGCCGCTGGCGAAGACGTCGCTGGAGCAGTGGCGGACCCAGTTCGAGGTCAACGCGACCGGCGCTTTCCTGTGCACACGGGCGGTTCTGCCCGGCATGCGGTCCCGCGACAGCGGCCGGATCGTCACCGTCGCCTCGACGGCGTCGCACATCGGTTACCGCTACACCGCGGGTTATACGGCCTCGAAGCACGCCGCCGTCGGCCTGATGCGGGCCACCGCCGCGGAACTGGCGGGCACCGGCGTCACCGCGAACGCCGTCTGCCCCGCCTTCGTGCGCACGGACATGACGGCCGCCTCGGTCGCCCGCATCCAGGAACGGACCGGCCGAGACGAGGCCGACGCGGAAGCCGCCCTCGCCGCCGCGTCCCCCCTCGGCCGCCTGCTCGAACCAGACGAGGTCGCCAACGCGGTGGCCTTCTTCGCCGCGGCGGAAGCCGCCGCGATCAACGGACAGACACTCGTCCTCGATGGAGGTGGGATCCAGTCATGAGCCCGTTCCGCGCCACGCCGCCGATCACGGCGAACTGGGAGCACTTCGAGTTCACTGTGGACGATGGCGTCGCCACGGTCACCTTGGACCGCCCCGAAAAACTGAACGCACTCACCTTCGACATCTACGCGGACCTCCGAGACCTGCTGGCCGAATTGCCGCATCGCGGCGACGTCCGGGTGCTGGTCATCACCGGCCGCGGCCGCGGGTTCTGTTCCGGCGGCGACGTCGAAGAGATCATCGGCGAGCTACAGAAAATGGAGTCCGCGGAACTGCTGGAGTTCACCCGCATGACCGGCGCGGTGGTGAAGGCGCTGCGGGAATGCCCCATCCCGGTGATCGCCGCGGTGAACGGCGTCGCGGCGGGCGCGGGTTCGGTGATCGCACTGGCCAGCGACTTCCGGCTGCTGGCGTCCTCGGCGAAGTTCGCCTTCCTGTTCACGAAGGTCGGCCTGGCCGGGGCGGACATGGGCTCGGCTTACCTGCTGCCGCGGCTGGTCGGTCTGGGCAGGGCGACGGAATTGCTGATGCTGGGCGACAAGATCGATGCCGCACGGGCCGAGGCGATCGGGCTGGCTTCCCAAGTTGTTCCGGACTCTGAGTTGGCTTCCGAGGCTTCTTCGTTGGCACGGCGTTTGGCCGATGGCCCGGCTCTGGCGTACAGCACCACGAAGGTGCTGCTGACGCGCGAGCTGGACATGGACTTGGGGAGTTCCATCGAGCTTGAGGCGATCACGCAGGCTTTGCTGATGACCGCGAAGGATCATGGGGAGTTCTATGCGGCCTGGGCGGCTGGGCGTTCGCCTCACTGGACCGGGCGGTGAGTTCTCTCTGCCGCTGCAAGTAGTCGACTACTTGCGTGAGGTGGCGCCTGAAGTACATGAAGGCCCCTTTCCTTGCGCCTGGGTCGGGGTCCCGGCAATGTCGCAGGGCTGCTGGTCAGCGCTGCTAGTGCCCGCAAGGGTCGAGCGGGGAGGATTCCGGACGTTGAACGTCCGGAATCCTCCCCGCTCAGGGGCTCCGCAACCGGTGTGACCGCTGACGATGAATAGCCGCCTGACCTGCAAGATCTCGACTTTGCCGGAAGGGGGCCTTCACGAACCGCGGTCCCGACCCAGAACACTCTTGCTCCTAAGCTGAATCGCTATTCGCGACCGCCTGGTGGGCTTGGCGGGGTGTGGGCATGCCGAGGGGCCCGTCGCCGGTGTGGCTGGCGGGCTCCTCGGGTCAGATCAGGGTGTTGCGCCGGGATCTTCGCAACGGATCCAGATACTGGGGCGGGATGAACTCCGGCAGCCCATCGGCCGCCATGCGGACTTCCCAGTCGCCATGGTGGATCAGCCGGTGGTGAGTCGGCGGCGGGAGCTTCCCCCGCCGCCGCTCTCAGAACCGTGCGTGACACTCTCGCGTCACACGGCTCCCGTTGTCGAACCTGCCGGGAGTGCCCCGTGTCGCCA
>NZ_JADNQM010000063.1:0-27359 GCF_046269425.1 Amycolatopsis sp. cmx-11-12
CGCCGTCGAATGCGGCATCAACCGGCTCAAACGCTACCGAGCCGTCGCCACCAGATACGACAAACTCGCCGTCCGCTACGACACCACCGTCACCATCGCCGCGATCAACGAATGGCTCTAACATCTGCAACTAGTCCTCTAGTTGCGGGCAACCCGCGTGACCGGACGCGTAACTCGCGTGCTTGGAAGCGGAACTCGCGTGATTGGGTGGAGATCACGCGTGATTGGGCGGAGATCTTGCGTGATTGGGTGGAGATCTCGCGTGATCAGTGGGCGAAGGTGGTCAGGAACCGGTCCCGGAAGGCGTTCATCTGCCAGATCGGCGCGTTCCGGTCCGGGTTCAGGCCCTCTTGCCAGTTCCAGCCGGCGATCTTGTCGAGCACGGCCTTGTCCCGGGTGACGACGGTGATCGGGACGTCGCGATCCGCGCCCTCACCGGCGACGATCGGGTTCGGCTGGTGGTCGCCAAGGAACACCAGCACGAGATCGTCGTCCCCGTACGTCTCGACGTACGAAATCAGCGAGTTCAGCGAGTAGGCGATCGAGTCGCCGTACGCGCCGCGCACCTTGGCCGGGTCGGTGAAGACCTCGTCGGGCGTTTTCCCTTGCGAGGGCATGGGGTTGTAGACCGACCCGTCGCCGACGGCGGTCCAGTCGACCATCCGGGGGAGCGGCGTCCACGGCCAGTGACTGGTGACGAGGTCGATTTCCGCCATCAGCGGCGGGCGGTGCCGTTTCGCGCGTTCGGCGCGCTGGAAAGCCGAAAGCGTGAACTGGTCCGGCATCGTGGCGTAGGAGAACGGCGGGCCGCGGTACCCGATGCCGCGCGAGTCGTAGTAGCGATCGTAGCCGTAGACCTTGCCCTCCGGCCAGTCCTCGGTATGCGCCGGAACGACGCCGACGGTGTCCCAGCCCGCGCGTTTGAACGCGCCGCCGAGGGTGAACCGGTCGGTCTTCACGAAGTCGTCGTAACGGTGCTGGCTGTCGACCCAGACGCCGGACTGGAACGTCGAATGCGCCAGCCAGCTGCCCGCGCTCGTCGTCGGCGACGTCAGGAACGCGCTGCGTGAGCCGTACCCCGCGCTCTTCAGCCGCGCGGTCCCTGCGTCGAGAACCGCGTCGACCTTGGGCGCGATGTCGGAGTCCTGGACGGCCACCCGCCCGTAGCTCTCGACGAAGGTGAACAGGACGTCCTTGCCTCGCAACGCGTTCAGCAGTCCGGACGGCGGAGCGTCGCGAAAGGCGTCGACAGCGACTTCCTCGGCGAAGGCCTCCCGGTCCCGGATACCGGCTCGCACCTGGCGGAGGTCGTCGTAGGCGAAGGCCGCCGCGCTGCGCGACGCGAGCGGCTGCCCCGGAGCGAGCTGTACGCCGAACACCGCGCACACGATCCAGATGACGCTGAGCACGGCGACCACCCGGGTCGACACGGTGCGGCGCCCGGCCGCCACCCGGCTCAGCCGCAGGACGGCCAGCGCCATCAGCACGATCACGACCACGGCCAGCAGTGCCAGCCCGAGGAACGTCGCGATCGCGCCGGTCCGGCCGATCGACGTGCCGAGCAGGTCGACGCCGTTGCCGAGCACACCCCAGTCGAACACCGGGTTGAACCGCCGGTTCAGCGCGAGCCCGAAGCCGATGTCGATGGCCTTGACGACGGTCAGGAGCCCGAGGACGGCGCCTGCCGCCACCGCGACGATCCGCCGGGCACCGTCGCGCAGCATGAGCACGACCGCCACGCCGAGCAGCGCCTCCACCGGCAGCCGCACGAACGCCTCCGGCGTCAGCCTGTCGAGGTCGTTCGGCACGAGCAGGGCGAACAGCACGAGGACGGCGGACAGCGTCGTCGCCGCGCTGGACGCGATTTCGCGGGCTGTCGTCCGGTCGCCGGGCAGGCCGACCAGGGCGGGACGCGGGAAAACCGACAAGGCGGGGTTCCTTCCGGGGTGGACTGCCTTCATCGGGTTACACGGACGGCGGGCCCCGGTGGTTCAGCCCGAGCGCCAGGTGCGCAGCGCCCACCACCAGCCGACGGTGTGCCGCACATGCGATCCGCCGTCGTCTTCCGGCGGGTCGAGCGACGCCCCGGTGATCTCGCCGAGCCTGGAAAGCCGGTACCTGACGGTGTTCGCGTGGACGTGCAGTGCCGCGGCCGTCTGGTCGAGCCGCCGTCCGTGGTCGAGGTAGGCCAGCGCGGTGGAGACGAGTTGCTCGTGGAAGGGATCGCCTGGCGTCAACGCGGTCAGCAAAGTGCCTTCGAGTAGCGCGGCGAGCCCCGGCTGGGCGGCGAGCGCGGTCTCCACGGCCAGATCGGCCACCGCGTGCAGACCGCGGGATCGAGCGGCCGTCGGCAGGGCCATCACGCACAGCGCGTGCATCCCGCGGACCTCGGCGAGCGGGACGGCGGGGGAAGCCACCATGAGCACGTCGTCCCCGAGCGCCGACGCGGTGGGCAGCCGAGGAGCCAGCCCGGTCAGCCGCCCCTCGACCAGGCCGAAGACACCACCCGTCCCGCCGAGCCGTCGCTCGACGACCCGCGCCTGGTACGGATCGCCGACGTCGGAGAGCAGGAGGTGGTAGCGCCCGCCCGGATTCAGCCCGGCGTGCGCGACCTCCTCGGCCGACGGCGCCGCCGTGTCGCCGCCCAGCAACCGCCGCAGCAGCCGGGCCCGGCTGTCCTGGACCGAACGGGAGAGTTCGAGTTCCGCTTCGTGGTAACCGGCGATGACCTGCCGTTCGAGCGCCCGGGTGTTCCGGTCGAAGTCGACCAGCGCCGCCAGCATGACGTCGTCCGGGACCCCGGCCGCCTTGCTGCGTTCGACGGCGATCTCGACCGCGCGGCTGCGGCCGGCCTGCACCCCGCGCAGCAGGGCGGCGATCGGCACGCCCTGTGCGGCCCGGTCGGCACCGAGGACGGCGGCCGCGGCGTAGTCCTGCTCGCCTGCCCCGCCCGGCCGGTCGAAGGAGGCCAGCCCGGCGGCGAGCACGATCGCGACGTGCCGCCGGTTCTCGCTCACCGGCAATCGCGCCACTTCCGGCGACTCCGTGCGGGCGGCCCGGACCACTTCGTCGACGACGTCGGCGTCGGCCGCCATCGCGGACAGCACCTCGTGCAGCAGCCGGTGCCCCATCGCCACCGCCTTCCCGCGCGATTGTGACCGGTGCACAACGAACCCGGCCGCACTTGGCGGCCGGCCCCTACCGACGGTGTCCGTCCGGTTGGTTTCCTGTGAGCTACCGAAAGGTAACACCGACCCGCGAAAGGTGCGCCCGATGCGGAAACGCCGGTTGCTGAACACCGTCCTCGTCACCGGCCTCGCCGTCGCGATGCTGGGCGTGGTGCCCGCTGCCGGGGCGAGCGCCGCCCTGCGGCAGGTCCTGTTCGTGGGCAACAACTGGGAGGGGACCGCGGACGTCATCCGGTCCTCCGGCGACTACGCGAAGATCGCCCGCGTCGACATGGTGCCGGACAAGGACGAGCGGCTCACCGAGATCTACCTGAACCCGATCAAGCTCGCGTTCTTCCTCGGTATCCGCAACGGTGTCGGGGAGGGCCACGACCAACTCGTCGACGACCTCTACACGACGCCGGACGGCCGCTCGGTCGTCGCGTCCCGCCCGAGCTTCGCCGACGTGGTGTCGATCGACCTCACCACCGGCCGCGTGAACTGGCGCTTCCCGGTGTCGGGTTTCCGTTCCGACCACATGGCCGTCTCGCCGGACGGTCGCAGCATCGCGGTGTCCGCCTCGACGTCGAACACCGTCCATGTGCTGAACATCGAGACAGGACAGCAGCTCGGCTCGTTCAAGACCGGCGACAAACCGCACGAGAACACCTACACCGACGGCGGCCGGTACCTCTGGAACAGCTCGATCGGCGAGGTGAACACCGCGCTCGACGCGCCGTGGCAGGACTTCACCAAGGGCGACCGGAAGCTCACCGTCGTCGACGCGAACACCTTCCGGCAGGTCAAGGTGATCGACATGCGGCAGCGTCTGGACGCCTTCGGGCGCAGCGACCTCTCCGACGCCGTCCGGCCGGTGGCGTTCACCCCCGACGAGTCGAAGCTGTACTTCCAGGTCTCGTTCTTCAACGGTGTCCTCGAGTACGACGTCGCCACCGACCGGATCACGCGGTCGAAGACGCTGCCGAAGAACCCGAACACCAACGAAGACCGCACGACCTGGGTCAACGACTCGCGGCACCACGGACTTTCGATGAGCCCGTCGGGTGACAAGCTGTGTGTCGCCGGGACGATGGACGACTACGCGACCATTGTGGACCGCGCCAGCCTCCAGGAGGCCCGGCTCGTGACGGCCGCGAAGCCGTATTGGGCGACGGTGAGTGGTGACGGAAAGCATTGCGTCATCTCGGAAAGCGGGTCGGACCAGGTGACCGCGATCGACTTCGCGACCGGCGCGAAGGTGAAGTCCGTCCCGGTCGGCGACCACCCGCAGCGCATCCGGATCGGCCACGTGCCCGACGGCTGGACGGGGCCCGCGAGCCGGTAGTCTTCGCCGGTGAGCGAAGAGATCTGGGCCGCCCTCGCGGCGACACCCCTCGAAGAGGTGCGACGGCGTGCCGCGGTGATCGACGCGATCACCGAGATCACGCCCGTCGAGGTGGACGGTGCGGAGCGGTTCGCCTGGAACGACGGCGGCGGACAGTCGGCCGTCTGGTATTTCACGCCGGACAAGCAAGCGCTGTTGCTGACTTTCGACCACGAGTCTGACTTGAACCTGTTCGCCGAGGAGGACTACTCGGTGCAGGAGGCGCTCTACGGCGGCGTCCCCGAACACCTCGTCGCGCTGGTGCGGAACCGCCCCGAAAACTACGAATCCCTGAACCTCGTCGATGCGGAGACGGGAGCGACGATCCTCTACGCCGGTGGCGTGTTCTGGTTCGACGGTGAGCGGTGGCATCAGGCCGAGGGCTTCCTCGACCACTGCCGCCGGGAAGGCCTGGACCCGCTGAGCGAGTCGGGATTCACCTACTGCCTCGGCGTCTACCGGTTCGGCCACGAGTTCGCCCCCGACCAGCACGGCTGACGCTCAGCGCACGATCTTCGCCCGGTTGTGGCACCGTTTCGAGAATGAGTCTGCGCCTGGGTCCGTTGCTGCGTCACGTCGACGAGACATCGGCGACGGTGTGGGTCGAGACCGACACCGCGAGTGAGGTCGAAGTCCTCGGCACCACCGCGAGGACGTTCGAGGTCCGCGGCCACCACTTCGCCCTGCTGGTGCTCACCGGGCTCGAACCCGGCACCAGCACCGAGTACGAAGTGCGCGTGGACGGCGAAAAAGTGTGGCCGGAGGCGGGAACGGCGTTCCCGCCCAGCCGCATCCGGACCTTGCCCGAGAACGAGTCCCGGCTCCGGCTCGTGTTCGGTTCCTGCCGCAAACCGCACGACGGCGACGCCTTCGGCCCGGACGCGCTGGCCGCGTACGCCCGCCGGATGGCGGACGGCGCGGAAGCCGAGTGGCCGCAGGCGTTGCTGATGCTCGGCGACCAGGTCTACGCCGACGAGACCACCGACGAAACGCAGGAATGGCTGAAGCAGCGCCGTGACACCTCGAAGCCGCCGGGCACGGAGGTGACGGATTTCGAGGAGTACACCCACCTCTACCTGGAGGCCTGGGGCGAACCTTCGATCCGCTGGCTGCTGTCCACCGTGCCCACGTCGATGATCTTCGACGACCACGACGTCCGCGACGACTGGAACACCTCTCACACCTGGCGGGAGCAGATGCGCGCGCAGCCGTGGTGGCAGGAGCGGCTGCGCGGCGCGATCATGTCGTACTGGGCCTACCAGCACCTCGGGAACCTCGGCCCCGCCGAACTCGCCGAGGACCCGACCTTCCAGAAGGCCATCACCTCCGGTGGCGACAACGCGGACCTGCTCGTCGCGTACGCCGACGAGGCCGACAACGAACGCGACGGCACCAAGGGCGCGCGATGGAGTTACCGCCGCGACTTCGGCAAGGTGCGGCTGCTGGTCATCGACAGCCGCGCCGGCCGGATCCTGGCGGGCGGCACCCGGTCCATGGTGGACGACGACGAGTTCGGCTGGATCGAAGACAACGCCGCCAACGCCGCCGAGGCCTGCGACCACCTGCTCATCGGGTCTTCGCTGCCGTGGCTGCTGCCGCCGGTGATCTCCCACCTGCAGTCCTTGAACGAACGCGCCTGCCGCCGCCCCGGATGGCGAGGACGGCTCGCGGAGAAGATCCGGCAGGCGGGCGACCTCGAGCACTGGGCGGCGTTCCGCGCGTCGTTCGACCGGCTCGCCGCGATGATCGCGCGCGAGGGGCGGCGGGAAGAGCCGCCCGCCACCATCGCGGTGCTCTCCGGCGACGTCCACCACGCCTACATCGCCGAGGCGCGCTACCCCGAACCGGTGACTTCGGCGGTCTACCAGCTCACCTGCTCGCCGGTGCACAACGCGATGCCGAGACCGCTCCGGCTGGCCTTCGCCGCCACCTGGTCGCCCCGGCTGGCTTCCCTCGCCCGCCGGTGGGCGGCGCGGGGCGGTGTCGAACCGCTTCCCCTCGACTGGCGTAAGACGTCGGGACCGCATTTCGGCAACGTCGTCGCCACGGTCGAGACCACCGGCAGATCCGCCGTCACGACGATCGAACAGGCCACCGGTGACGGGCTGGTCGAGGTGGCACGGCAGAGGCTGGCTTGACCCCGTTCCGCGCTCGGTAATATCGCCGCGTGACCACCTCTGCCGAAACACTCGAGTTCCAGTCGGAGGCACGTCAGCTGCTTCAGCTGATGATCCACTCGATCTACTCGAACAAGGACACCTTCCTGCGGGAACTGGTGTCCAACGCCTCCGACGCACTGGACAAACTCCGCCTCGAAGCGTTCCGCGACAAGGAACTCCAGGCGGATACCGACGATCTCCACATCGAGATCGACACCGACCCCGAAAACCGCACCCTGACCGTGCGGGACAACGGAATCGGGATGAGCCGGGACGACGTCGTCGCGTTGATCGGTACGATCGCGAAATCCGGCACCGCCGAATTCCTGAAGAAGTTGAAGGAAACGAAGGATTCCGCGGCCTCGCAGGATCTGATCGGCCAATTCGGCATCGGGTTCTACGCCAGCTTCATGGTGGCCGACAAGGTCACGCTGCTGACGCGCCACGCGGGGTCGGACGAGGGCGTCCGGTGGGAGTCCGAGGGCGAGGGCACCTACACCATCGAGACGGTCCCGGACCTGCCGCAGGGCACCTCGGTCGTCCTGCACCTCAAGCCCGAGGACACCGAAGACCAGCTCTTCGACTACACCTCGGCCACGAAGATCAAGCAGATCGTCAAGAAGTACTCGGACTTCATCACCTGGCCCATCCGGATGACCGAAGGCGAAGAGGTCGTCACGGTCAACTCGATGAAGGCGCTGTGGGCGCGGTCCTCCAGCGATGTCACCGAAGACGAGTACAACGAGTTCTACAAGCACGTCGCGCACGACTGGAACGACCCGCTGGAGACGATCCGGCTCCAGGCCGAGGGCACCTTCGAGTACCAGGCGCTGCTGTTCCTGCCGGCGCACGCGCCGCTCGACCTGTTCATGCGGGAACGCAAACGTGGCGTCCAGCTGTACGTGAAGCGCGTCTTCATCATGGACGACTGCGAAGCGCTGATGCCGGAGTACCTGCGCTTCGTGAAGGGTGTCGTCGACGCGCAGGACCTCTCGCTCAACGTCTCGCGCGAGATCCTGCAGCAGGACCGGCAGATCCAGCTGATCCGCCGTCGCCTGGTCAAGAAGGTCCTCTCGACGGTCAAGACCCTCATGGCGGACGAGAACCCGGACAAGTACGAGACGTTCTGGAAGGAGTTCGGCCGGGCGGTCAAGGAAGGCCTGCTGGACGACTTCGAGAACCGCACCGCGATCCTCGACATCTGCTCCTTCGCGTCGACCAACGATCCGGAGAAGCTGACGTCGCTGCGCGAGTACGTCGAACGGATGAAGGACGGCCAGGAGCACATCTACTACCTGACCGGTGAGTCGCGGCAGAGCATCGAGAACTCCCCGCATCTGGAAGCGTTCCAGGCCAAGGGGTACGAGGTGCTGGTGCTCACCGACCCGATCGACGAGATGTGGGTCGACTCGGTGCCCGGCTTCGAGGAGAAGCAGTTCCAGTCGGTCGCGAAGGGCGAGGTCGAACTCGACGACACCAGCGACGAGCAGAAGGAAGAGTTCTCCGGGCTGCTGACCTGGCTGACGACGTCGCTCGCGGAGCAGGTCAAGGAGGTCCGGCTCTCGACGCGGCTGACGACGTCTCCCGCCTGCATCGTCGGTGACACGAACGACGTCACCCCGACGCTGGAGAAGATGTACCGCGCGATGGGCCAGGAAATGCCGCAGATCAAGCGGATCCTGGAACTCAACCCCGGCCACCCGCTGGTGTCCGGGTTGCGGGACGCCTTCGCTTCGCAGGGTGAGAACGACGGGCTCGCCGAGACCGCCGAACTGCTCTACGGCATGGCTCTGCTGGCCGAGGGCGGCGAACTGGGCGACCCGGCCCGCTTCACCAAGCTCCTCGCCACCCACCTCCAGAAGACCCTGTAGCCGAAGTACATGAAGGCCTCCTTCCCTACCCTCAAAGTCAGGGGCCCGGCAAAGTCGCATAGCTGGTGGTCGGCGCTGCTCTTGGTGATCCGGACTTGGCGCGCTGACTACCTGAGCGTGGAGGATTTGGGACGTTGAACGTCCCAAATCCTCCACGCTCAGGGGCGAACGCCGGGTTCTGGGTGACAGACCACCGGTACGGCGCCGCGACGGTGAAGGAATTGGGACACTCAACGTCCCAATTCCTTCACCGTCAGCCTCACGAATTGACGAATAGCCGCCTGACCTGCAAGACCTCGACTTTGCCGGGACCCTGGCGCCTAGGTACAGGAAGGGGGCCTTCCTGTACTTCTATGGCCGGGTCCGCCAGAGCACCAGCACGAAATACGGCGTCCCGACCATGGCGATGACCAGACCGGCGGGGATCTGGGCGGGCGCGATGACCGTCCGCCCGAGGGTGTCCGCGACGCTCACCAGCAGTGCCCCGAGCGCCGCCGCCACCGGGACGACCCGGCCGTGCCGTCCGCCGACCAGCGACCGCGCCAGATGCGGAGCGACCAGTCCGACGAAGACGACCACGCCGATCGCGGACACCGCGGTGGCAGCCAGGATCCCGGACGCCGCCAGGATCACCAGCCGCGACCGTTCGATGCGCAGCCCGAGCACCCGCGGCGTGTCCTCGTCGAGGGCGTGCAGGTCCAGTTCGCGGTGCTTGACCCACAACAACGGCGTCAGCGCGATCAGGGACAGCGCCACCGGTGCGACCTGCTCCAGCGTGCGCCCGTAAGTCGACCCCGAAAGCCAGGTCAGTGCCTTGGCCGAGTTCCACGGGTCGGAGACCACGATCAGCAGCGTGATCAGCGCCATCCCGGCCGACCAGACCGCGATCCCGATGATCACCAGCCGGTCCGAATCCAGCCCCGACCGCCACGCCAGCCCGTAGACCAGCAGGAACACCACGGCGGCACCGGCGCCGGCGGCACCCGCGATCGCCCAGGCGCCGACCGCCGGGACGATGGTGATCAGCGTGATCGCGCCGAGCCCGGCGCCCGCGGTGATGCCGAGCAGTCCGGGTTCGGCGAGCGGGTTGCGGCTCACCGACTGGATCCCGCAGCCGGACACCGCGAGCGCGGCACCGGCGAGCAGTGCGGCCAGTACGCGCGGAAGCCGTTGGTCCAGCACGAAGGTGAGCGCGGTCCCGGTGTTGCCGGTGACCCAGTTCGCGAGGTCGCCGAGCAGCACCACACGGTCGCCCAGCATCAGGCCGACGACCGGGACGACGGCGAGCAGCACCACCAGCGCGCCGGAGATCAGTACCAGCCGTCGTTTCGTCCCGGCGACGCCGACCCGACCGGCCGGAGCCTGCCGTCGCGAGCCACCGCCGCGACCGCGCCGGGCCAGCCACACCATCACGACGGCGCCGATGATCGTGGTCACCACACCGGTCGGCACGCGCACGGCGGCGGCCGAGCCCATGATCGCCCGCAGGACGACGTCGGCGCCGAGCACCGTCACCACGCCGACCAGCCCGGACACCGGCAGCAGCACCCGGTGTTTCGCGATCGGCAGCAGCAGCTTCGTGATCACCGGCGCGCTCAGCCCGACGAACCCGACCGGCCCGGCGACGGTCACGGCCGCCGCGGTCAGCGCGACGGTCAGCACGATCGCGCCGACCCTCGTCCGGCGGACCCGGAGGCCGAGCACGGTCGCGTTGTCGTCGCCGAGGGCGAGGACGTCGAGTTTGCCGCTCATCGCGATCAGCGCCACGACGGCGATCACCACGATCGGCGTCATCTGGCCGGTCGCCCGCAGGTCGGACACCGTCAAGGAGCCGCTGCCCCAGGCGAACAGGCCGGACGTCTCCTCCTCGAACAAGAGCAGCATCAGGATGGTCACCGACTGGAGCGCCAGCAGCACCGCCGAACCGACGAGCACCAGCCGCGGACTCGCCGCACCGCCACCGGCCAGGCCCAGCACGATGACGGCCGCGGCGAGCCCGCCCACGAACGCCGCCCCGCCCACGGGGACGAGCGGCAGCGAGAGACCGAACGCCGAAATGGCCACCACGGCGAAATGCGCGCCCGCGTTGACCGCGAGTGTGTCGGGCGAGGCGAGCGGGTTCCGCGCCACGGACTGCATTCCCGCGCCCGCGACACCGAGCGCGACGCCAAGCAGCAGCGCGGCGAGCAGCCGGGGAACACGCGAACCCTCAAGTACCGCAAGGGTTTGCGCGTCCCCCTGGCCGAGGATCGCCTTCACCACGTCCAGCGGGCCGGACGTCGAGGTGCCCTGGGTCAGGTGGAGGCCGGCGAGGACGACGATCAGCGCGACCAGCCCCGCCGACACCACCGCGGTGCGCACCGCTTGCGGCGCGCGCAGATCCTTGAGCATCAGGCGGTGATGACCTTCACGATCTGGTCGGCGGTCAAGATGATCGACTTCGGGCCACCGAAGGTCCACGTCCCGGCCTCCAGCTTGTGGATCTTCTTCGACACCACGAACGGCAGCCGCTGGTAGACGGCGTTCTGCGCGAGCCCGGTGGTGAAGACGTCCTCTTCGGCCGCGCTGTAGAACAGCACGGTCTTCGGGTCGGTGAGCGTGGTCAGGCCTTCGACGTCGGTCTGGCCGAGACCCCACTGCGGGTCGACCTTGCCGGTCCAGGCGTTCTTCAGGCCGACGGCCTCGGCGGTGTCGGAGACCAGCGAGCCCTTGCCGAACGGGCGGATGCTGACGGTGCTGCCCTCGAGGTAGCCGTCGGCCATCAGGAACGGGGTGCCCGCGGCGCCCTTGGCCTCGACGGCCTTCTTGCCTTCGGCGAGCTTGGCGTCCATTTCGGACAGTTGCTTGTCCGCCTCGGCCTCCTTGCCGACCGTCTTCGCGATCAGCTTGAAGTCCTCGCGCAGGCGGTCGAAGTTGCGGCTGGCGTCGCTGGACTTGGTGACCACGACCGGCACGTACTTCTCGATCTGCGGCACCAGCGTCGAGTCGCGCTCTTCGGCCATGATGACGACGTCGGGGTTCAGCCCGACGATCGCGTCGACACTGGGTTCGTTGCGCTTGCCGACGTCTTTGACCTCGGCGGTCAGCGGGGCGGCCTTATCCCAGACGTTGTAGCCCGCGACATCCGCCGCGCCGACCGGCATGACGCCGAGCGAGGCGACCATCTCGGCCTCGCCCCACTCCAGTGCGACGACGCGCTTCGCGGGCGCCTTGAGGGTGACGGCCTTGCCGCGTGCGTCGGTCAGCGTGACCGGGCCGCTCGCGGCGGACTCGCTCGGCACCGCGGCGGTGTTCTCGGTGGTGCCGCAGGCGGACAGCAGCAGCGCAGCCGTCGCGACGAGGGCGGCAGGGGTCAGCAAACGCATGGTTCTTCCTGGTTTTCTCAGGCGGGCCTGGGCGAATGCCGCCCGAGTGGCCTGCAGTGGATCGCGCCCGTCACCGGGTCGTTCGCGACGTGGACGGTGACGCCGTAGGCCTGGGAAAGATGCTCGGTGGTGAGCACCTGCCCGATGTCACCCGTGGCCACGATGGTTCCCTCGCTCAGCAGCACGACCTCGTCGGCGATGATCGCCGCGTGGTCGAGGTCGTGCAGCACCACGCCGACCGCGACGCCTTCGTTGGCGAGATCACGGACGACGTCGAGGATCTCGACCTGGTAGCGCAGGTCGAGATGGTTGGTGGGCTCGTCGAGCAGCAGCACGGAGGTTTGCTGGGCGAGACAGGACGCGAGCCAGACACGCTGGAGTTCGCCGCCGGAGAGCTCGTCGACGCCGCGTTCGGCCATCGGGGTCACGCCGGTCAGTTCCATCGCGCGGCGGATCGCGGCGGCACCGTCGACGTCGACCCCGCGCCAGCCGGAGCGGTATGGATAGCGGCCGTAGGAGACGACGTCACGCACGGAGACCCCGCTCGGCGTGGGCCGGTGCTGGGTCAGCAACGTGACCCGGCGGGCGAACTCCTTGCCGGACAACGCATTCGGTCCCCAGACGGTGCGGTCGCCGAGTCGGACGCTGCCTTCGCGGGGCTTGTGCAGCCGCGCCAGCGAACGCAGGAGCGTCGACTTGCCGGAGCCGTTCGGGCCGACCAGCGCGGTCACCGTGCCCGCCCGCAGCGACAGGGACACGCCGTCCACCACGGCCCGCTCTTGGTGCGCGAGCACCAGGTCATGGCCGGTGAGCAGCGCGTCTTCCGTAGACATGAGGGGAGCCTAACCTAAGGTTGGGCGTGGACCGATGTCGTGAGAGACACAGAGCGCGGGGTGATCGCCCGGTTACCGGAGCTGAAGGACGCTTTCACCTCATGTCACGCGGTGCAGGGCGCTTTCGTCGCATCGCATGCGGGGGAAGTCCCCTTCAGCTCCTCGCGAGCTCCCGCCTGCGTTTGGCCAGCCGCTTCCCGACGATCCCGTGCCGCGGCCCGAACAGGTACACCAGTGTGAAGCCGGCGCCCTGCACCAGCACGATCATCCCGCCGGACGCGGTGTCGAGGTGGTAGCTCAGGTACAGCCCGATCACCCCGGCGAGCACCGAGAACGACGGCGCGATCACGAGCATGCGGCCGAACCGGTCGGTCAGCAGGTACGCCGTCGCGCCGGGGATGATCAGCATCGCCACCACCAGGATCACGCCGACCACCTGCAACGCCACCACCGAGGTCAGCGCGAGCAACCCGAGCAGCGCGGCACCGAGCAGCCGCGGGTTGAGCCCGATCGCGTGCGCGTGCGTGGGATCGAAGGCGTACAAGGTGAAATCGCGGCGTTTGAGCACCAGCAGGCCCAGGGTGATCGCGCCGAGGACGCCGATCTGGATCAGATCCGAGGTGTCGACGCCGAGCAGGTTGCCGAAGATGATGTGGTTCAGGTCGGTCTGGCTCGGCGTCACCGAGATCAGCACGAGGCCGAGCGCGAACAGCGTGGTGAACACGATGCCGATCGCGGCGTCCTCCTTGACACGGCTCGTGTCGCGGACGACGCCGATCAGTGCCACGGCGAGGAAACCGAACACGACGGCGCCCAGCGCGAACGGCGCGCCGAGGATGTAGGCGAGCACGACACCGGGCAGCACCGCGTGGGAAACGGCGTCACCCATCAGCGACCAGCCGATCAGCACCAACCAGCAGGAGAGCACCGCGCAGACCGTCGAAGCGACCACTGTGGACGCGAGCGCCCGCACCATGAAGTCGTAGGAGAGCGGTTCGAGGAACAGGTCGTAGAAGCTCACGCGGGTTCCTCTTCCCGTCGCAGGACATCGAGTCCGAAGGCCAGCGCGAGGTTCTCGGGCCGCAGCATCTCGCCGGGGGAGCCGTGCGCGAGCACCTTGCGCATCAGCAGGATCGCCTCGTCGGCGAGGCCGGGCAGGGCGTGCAGATCGTGCGTGGAGATCAGGACGGCGGCGCCGTCGGCCGCGAGTTCCTTGAGTAGCCGCGTGATCGTGGCTTCGGAACGCTTGTCCACACCGGCGAACGGCTCGTCCAGCAGCAGCACGCGCGCGCCTTGCGCGATGCCGCGCGCGACGAACGCGCGTTTGCGCTGCCCACCGGACAACTGCCCGATCTGACGTCCGGCGAGTTCGGTCAGTTCGACCCGTTCCAGCGCCTGTTCGACGGCTTCGTGGTCGGCGCGGCGCGGACGCCGGGTGAACCCGAGACGTCCGTAGCGACCGGTCATCACGACGTCCCGCACCGACAGTGGGAACGACCAGTCGACGTCCTCGCTCTGCGGCACGTAGCCGATCACACCGGTCTTGCGGGCACGGGCGGGTGTGCCGCCGTCGACCGTGACCGCGCCGCTGTCCGGGCGGACCATGCCCATGACCGTCTTGAACAGCGTCGATTTGCCGGACCCGTTCATCCCGACCAGTCCGCAGACGCGGCCGTGTTCGAGCGTGACGTCGACACCGTCGAGGGCGAGGACTTCGCCGTAGTGGACGGTGACGTCCTCGACGCGGATCGCGGCGGTCACGGCTTCGCCCCGGTGAGCGCGGCCACGATCGTCTTCGCGTCGTGGCGGATGAGGTCGAGATAGGTCGGCACCGGGCCTTCGGGACCGGACAGGGAATCGACGTAGAGGACGCCGCCGAACGCGGCACCGGTCGCGGAGACGACCTGGCGCATCGGGGCGTCGGAGACGGTCGACTCGCAGAACACCGCGGGGACCTTGTTCTCCTTGACGAATTCGATGGCGCGGGTGATCTGCTGCGGCGTCGCCTGCTGTTCGGCGTTGACCGCCCAGATGTACTGCTCGGTGAGGCCGGTGTCGCGCGCCAGGTAGGAGAAAGCGCCCTCGCAGGTGACCAGCGCGCGTTCGTTCTTCGGCAGCCCGATCAGCGCGCCGGTCATCTCGTCCTGGACGGCCTGCAGTTTCGCCTTGTAGGCATCGCCGTTGGCCTTGAACGTGGCGGCGTCGCCGGAGGAGACCTCGCTGAACGCCTTCACCATGTTGTCCACGTAGATCCCGACGTTCTTCGGCGACATCCACGCGTGCGGGTTCGGCTTGCCTTCGTAGGAGTCTTCGCCGATGGCGATGGGCTCGACGCCTTCGCTGACCACCTTGTGCGGCGCGTCGCTCTCGGAGACGAACCGCGCGAACCAGGCCTCCAGGTTCAGCCCGTTGTCGAGGATCAGGTCGGCCTTCGCGGCCTTCTTGATGTCGTCCGGAGTGGGCTCGTAGCCGTGGATCTCGGCGCCGGGTTTGGTGATCGACTCGACCCTGAGCTTGTCGCCCGCGACGTTCGAGGCGATGTCCGCCAGCACCGTGAACGTGGTCAGCACGACGGGCCTGCTGTCGCTTTGGCTGGCGCTCGGGCCGCCGCACGCGGACAGCACGAGTGCCGACGCCGCGAGCGCGCACACGGTCTTGCGGAGATTCGCCATCTCCTGAGTCTAGAGTTCGGCACACCGAACTTCCAACTCTCGTGTGCCTTAAATCTCCGTGGGGGTCCGGCCCTTCTCCTTCACCGTTTCCAACAGGAGCTGGGAGACGTCGCGCACGGTGACATTCTCGCCACGCTGCTCACTCTGCCGCTGGACGAGGCCGTCGTTCAGCATCACGCGGCAGAACGGGCAGCCGGTGACGATCGTTTCGGCGTCCGTGCCGAGCGCCTCGTCGACGCGTTCGAGGTTGATGCGCTTGCCGATCTGCTCCTCCATCCACATCCGCGCGCCACCGGCGCCGCAGCACAGCGAGCGGTCGGCGTGCCGGGGCATCTCGCTCAGCGTGGCGCCGGTCGCGCCGACGAGTTCGCGCGGCGGCTCGTAGACCTTGTTGTGGCGGCCGAGGTAACACGGGTCGTGATAGGTCACCGGGCCGGCGTCGACCGGTTTGACCGGGGTCAACTTCTTGGCGCGGACCAGGCGGTTCAGCAGTTGCGTGTGGTGCAGGACCTCGTAGTTCCCGTCCAGTTGCGGATACTCGCGGCCGAGGGTGTTCAGGCAGTGCGGGCAGGTGGTGACGATCTTGCGTGTGCCCGGTTCGCGGCCTTCGAACACCGCGTTCAGCGTCTCGACGGTCTGCTGCGCGAGCATCTGGAAGAGGAACTCGTTGCCGGAGCGGCGGGCCGGGTCGCCGGTGCAGGACTCGTCGGTGCCAAGAATCGTGTACTTGACCCCGGCCAGATGAAGTAGTTCCGCGGTGGCGCGAACGGTTTTGCGGGCGTTGTCGTCGAACGCGCCCGCACAGCCGACCCAGTAGACGTACTCCACGTCGTCGGCGAGTTCACCGTCGAAGATCGGTACCTCGAAGTCGAGATCCTTCGTCCAGGCGAGGCGGTCGGAGTTGTTCTGGCCCCAGGGATTCCCCTTGGTTTCGAGGTTCTTGAACAGGACGCCGAGTTCGCTGGGGAAGGCCGACTCGATCATCACCTGGTAGCGGCGCATGTCGACGATGTGGTCGACGTGTTCGATGTCCACCGGGCACTGTTCGACGCACGCCCCGCAGGAGGTGCAGGACCAGAGGACGTCCGGATCGATGACGCCGTTGTCCTCCTTGGTGCCGACGAGCGGACGCTCTTCGGGAGCTTCCTTACCGTCCAGGATGTACGGCGCCTTCTCGAAGAGGTGGTCGCGTAGATCCATGATCAACAGCTTGGGGGACAACGGCTTCCCGGTGTTCCACGCCGGGCACTGTGACTGGCAGCGGCCGCATTCGGTGCAGGTGGCGAAGTCGAGCATGCCCTTCCAGGTGAAGTCCTCGATCTTGCCGCGGCCGAAGGTGTCGTCCTCACCCGGATCCTCGAAGTCGATCGGCTTGCCTGCCGACTCCATCGGCAGCAGCGGGCCGAGCGCGTCCGGGAGCCGTTTGGCGGTGACGTTGACCGGCGCCAGGAAGATGTGCAGGTGCTTGGAGTAGAGCACGATCGACAGGAACGCCAGCATCACGCCGATGTGCAGCAGCAGCCCGACGGTCTCCAGCGGCTCGGTGACCGAGGCGCCAAGCGGCTCCAGAAGTTCGCCCACGCCAAGGGAAACCCACGCGCCCGACTCGTACGGGAAGACGCCGACCGCCGCCGACGCGCCGCGGAAGAGGAACATCGTCCAGATCACGTTGAAGATCATGAACAGGATCAGCCAGGCGCCACCGGTGTGCGAGCCGAAGAACCGGGACGCGCGCTCCTTGCGTTCGGGGGCCTGGCGGATCCGGATGATCGCGAAGACCGCGAGCGAGACGACCACCGCGACCGCGATGAAGTCCTGGAGGAAACCCAGTGCCGCCCAGTGCCCGATGAACGGGATGTGGAAGTCGTGGTCGAACAGGGCGCCGTACGCCTCGACGTAGACCGAGCCGAGGATCACGAAGCCCCAGAACGTGAACAGATGCGCTAGCCCGGGGACGGACCACTTCAGCAGCTTGCGCTGGCCGAACACTTCGGCCAGATGCGTTTTCGCGCGGACGGCCATGACGTCCGAGCGTTGTTCGTCCGGCTGGCCGGACCGGATCAGGCGGTAGAGCCAGGCGGCGCGGCGGGCGGCGAAACCGAGCCCGACGACCGTGATGAGCAGACCGAGGATGAGACGAACGAGCACGAGTCCTCCGGGGGAGAATCGGCTCAGTGAGAGCCGGTGTAGTACCGGCACGCCTTGCAGGCGTACCGCATTTTGGCCACTCGCCACCGTTTTCGGTAGGTCTCGAGGTGCCCCGGCCGTGGTGGGTGCACGCCGAGTCTCCGGTGGCGGCGGATCCGCCGCCCCGTTTCGAAAAGTTCGGTCGCCAGTCCGAGATAGGCGCGTCTGAGCGCGATGCCGGCGTCGGTGGTCAGGTCGTCCCGGCAGAACCGGTGCAGCAGGGCGAGGTCGGGGAGGCCGGGACTGGTCGCGCCCCGAAGGTGTTCGACGACGCCGAGGCCGGGATGGCCCGCAGGGAGCGAGAATCGCGCGGGTAGTCCACAATGGACACAGGTGAGCGTGCAACTCAGACATCGGGTGACATGGCGGATCCGCCGTTCGCGCTGATCCCCGTCGATCGTCTCGCGAACGTGCCACCCCAATGGAGCCTCCCAAGACCGTGGTGTGTCCTGTGTCACTCTCAATACTGGAGAGTAGGGCTCGCTTCGATGGCGCGACAGGTCCAACTGGATGGCTTCGGAGCCGCCGGTCGGCGTAACGCTCCGCACCCGCTCGGTTCCCGCCGCCGCAACCAGTCGACTACTTGCGGTGGGGAATGTCCGGCGGATCGCAACCAGGGGACTAAATGCGGCAGCCATCTCGGGTGTCGCGAAAGCCACTTTCGGGACGTCTGATGTCCTGAAAGTGGCTTTCGCGACACGGGCGCTTTCTCCGGTCCGGAGGGGCCCGGGGTGTCGCAACCAGTCGACTACTTGTGTCCGCACGCTTCCGCACACCGTGACCCACTCGTAGCCGAAAACGGCCCGGCAGGCGTCACGCGCTGGTTATAGTCCTGACTCGGGGTAATGGGGGAGGGAACGACGGCGATGGGCGGGTTCGTCACCGCGGCTCTGGGGTTCCCGGCCGTGCTCTTCAGCTTCCTGCTGATCGTGGTGATCGGCTACTGGCTGCTGGCACTGTTCGGCGCTGTCGACACCGACGACTTCGACGGCGGCGACGGGCTCCTGGCGGGCTTCGGCGGGGTCCCACTGTCCATTTCGCTCTCTTTGCTGATCGCATTCACCTGGTTCGCCAGCCTGGCAGGGACGGTTCTTCTCGATGCAATGGAACTTTCGACACCGACGAGGATCTGGTTCGGCTTCGGCGTGCTCGCCGTCGCGCTCGTCCTCGGCACACTCGGGACGAGGGTGATCGTGATGCCGTTGCGTCGCGTCTTCGGTCCCGCGAAAGAACCGAGCAGGAGAGACTTCGTGGGTCGCGCCGCGGTCATCCGCACCTCGTCGGTGACCCATGACTTCGGCCAGGCCGAAGTCGCCGCCGCCGACGGGTCGACGGCCATTGTGGACGTTCGACAGGCGGGGCAAGGCAACCTATCCGCGGGGAGCCGCGTAGTTCTCTATGACTACGACTCCGAAGGCGAGTTCTTCTGGGTCGAGTCCTTGGACATCTGAAGCAGAAAAGGAACACTATGGGTGCCATCAGCGTGGGGGCCGGCGTTCTGATCGCCGTGATAGTTGTCATCCTCCTGGTCTTGCTCTTCACGATCACCAGGTTGTTCAAGAAGGTGCCGCAGGGGAAGGCACTGATCATCTCGAAGGTCCGCCGGGTGGACGTCACGTTCACCGGCGCGATCGTCCTTCCGGTGCTGCACAAGGCCGAGATCATGGACACCTCGGTCAAGGCGATGGAGATCACCCGCACCGGCCGTGAGGGCCTGATCTGCCGGGACAACATCCGCGCCGACATCCGGATCTCGTTCTTCGTGCGGGTCAACAAGACCACCGAGGACGTGATCAAGGTCGCGCAGGCGATCGGCACCGAACGGGCGAGCGACGAGGCGACGCTGCAGGAACTGTTCAACGCCAAGTTCTCCGAGGCGTTGAAAACCGTCGGGAAGCAGCTCGACTTCGTGGATCTCTACACGAAGCGTCACGAGTTCCGCGATCAGATCATCCGCGTCATCGGCACCGACCTCAACGGGTACAGCCTCGAAGACGCGGCCATCGACTACCTCGAGCAGACGCCGATGGCACAGCTCGATTCCGCGAACATCCTCGACGCGCAGGGTATCCGCAAGATCACCGAGCTGACCGCGATCGAGCACGTGCGCACCAACGAGTTCCGCCGCAGCGAGGAAAAAGAGATCACCCGTCAGAACGTGGACGCCCGCGAGGCGATCCTCGAACTGGAGCGGCGGCAGGCCGACGCGGAGATCAAGCAGAACCGCGAGGTCGAGACCATGCGGGCCCGCGAAGAGGCCGAGATCGCCAAGGTGCAGGCGGAGGAGCGGCTCAAGTCGCAGGCCGCGGGGCTGCGCACCGACGAGCAGCTCGGCATCCAGCACCAGAACCAGCAGCGTGAGATCGAGGTCGCGGGCAAGAACCGCGAGCGCGTCATCGCCATCGAGAGCGAGCGTATCGAGAAGGACCGCTTGCTCGAGGTCATCGGCCGCGAACGCGAGACCGAATTGTCCCGGATCGCCAAGGACAAGGAAGTCGAGACCGAGAAGCGGTCCATCGCCGAGGTGATCCGCGAGCGGATCGCGGTCGAGAGGACCGTGGCGGAGCAGGAAGAGAACATCAAGAAGCTCCGCGTCGTCGAAGAGGCGGAGCGTCAGCGCTCGGCCATCATCATCCGGGCCGAGGCGGAAGCGCAGGAGAGCCTCGTCAAGGACATCAAGGCCGCGGAAGCCGCCGAGGTGGCGTCGAAGCACAAGGCCCGCGAGGAACTGACGCTGGCCGAAGCGCGCCAGCAGGCCGCCGAACTGGACACCCGCGCGAGGATCCGCCTGGCGGAAGGCATCCAGGCCGAGGAGGCCGCCATCGGTCTCGCCGCGGCGCAGGTCAAGGAACGCGACGCGGACGCGCTGGAGAAGGTCGGCCGCGCCGAGGCGATCGTCGAACGCGAGAAGGCGATCGTGCTCGCCGACGGGATGCGCGACAAGCTCAAGGGCGAGGCCGAAGGTCTCACCGAGAAGGCGGCCGCGATGGCCGCACTCGACACCGCCAGCCGCCAGCACGAGGAGTACCGCCTGCGCCTGGAGGCCGAGAAGGAGATCCGGCTCGCCGCGCTCAACGTGCAGCGTGAGGTCGCCGAGGCGCAGGCCACGGTGCTGGGCATCGGGCTGGAGAAGGCCGACATCGACATCGTCGGCGGCGAGACGATGTTCTTCGAGAAGGTGATCGGCTCGATCGGCCTCGGCAAGAGCGTGGACGGGTTCGTCGAGCACTCGGACGTCATCCAGACGCTCGGGAAGTCGTGGCTCGACGGGTCGGGCAGCTTCACCGACGACCTGACCAAACTGGTCGGCTCGGTGAGCACCGAGGACGTGAAGAACCTGACGCTGTCGGCCTTCCTGGCCAAGCAGCTGCAGGCGGGCGGCCCGGACAGCGACAAGCTGCGTGAGCTGCTGTCGATGGCGCAGCGGCTCGGCCTCGCCGACACGTCGGTCGCCGCCCTCGCCCCCGCGAAGCAGTGACGGCGACCGAACCGGCGGCAGGAACCGAGCTGGACGCGGGCACCTATGAGGTGCTCCGCGTCCGGCTCGCCGCACAAGCCGCCGAACTGGCGAAACGCGCGGACGAGCTCAACACGGCACGGCTGGGCGTCTTCGGCAGCGCGCAACTCGCGCTGATCGGCACGGAACGGATCCGCACCGCGAACAACTGTGTGCCGAGGGACGTCGTGTCGGTCGGCGGGCGGATGTTGTTCGGCTACAACGTCTTCATCGGGCTCAAGCCTGAGACGACGGTCGACGACGTCTTCTCGCTGCACGGGTTCAGCCATGACGAAGAGGCCTTCCGCTTCGACGACGTGCCCGCCGACGAGCTGCCGGAGCTGTTGCGCGACGAGCGGTTCGTCCGCGACTTCGCCGAGCTGTACCGGTACTACCGGCAAGCGAAGCTGCTGCAACTGCGGCAGGTCGAGGGCAAACTGCTCGCGGTGTTCCAGATCGGTCCGCGGACCGAGGACATCCGGGTGCTGCGCTGGGGTATCGCCGCCGACGGCAAGCTGTCCTATGTGGACAGCAGGGGCGAGCGCGACCACGTTTTCCCGGCGTCGCACGACTTCGAATGGGTCGAGACCAGTCGCGAGCAGCACGTTCTCGGACGGCACCCGCATATCTCGATCGAGGACGAGGTGTTCGTTGAGACCGTCGGCGGCAACCTGACGATCAAGATCGAGAACAACACCGAAAGCGGCGAGGGTGTCTACTCCGAACCGGTCGCCGAGCCGTTACAGAGCTTGGCCGACGCCGAGGTCTCCTACGCCAGGATCGGCCCGCTGATCCTGCTGCGGGTGTTGCCGTACAAGGAGACCGAGCACCGGTACCTGGTGTTCAACACCCGCACGCGGGACGTGGTGCGCCTCGACGGGATCGGGCAGGCGTGCCAACGGCTGCCCGAGGACCACGGGATCATCTTCCCCGGCGGTTACTACCTCGACACCGGTGTCAGCAAGACGTTCGACACCACTGTGGACGGTCTCGAATTCGAGCGCGTGATCCGCTCGCCCAACGGGGAGGACGTGCTCTACGTCTTCCACGCCCGCGCCGACGGACGCTCGCTTCTCCTGCCGTACAACGTGATCCGTAAAGAGGTCTCGAACCCGATCCCGTGCCACGGGTACTCGCTGTTCGACGACGGCACGATGGTGCTGTTCCGCGCGCTGTCCGACGAGCCGAGCCGCGTGCACCCGATGCAGGTGTGGCGGACGCCGTTCCAGTCGGACACCTATGCCGCGTCGCAGCCGGCCGGGACGGGGCCGCTGGAGCGGGTCGGCAACGCCGATCTGGTCCGCGGGATCTCCGACTGCCTCTCGATCGGCCGGATGATCGAGGACATGGCGCCGTCGGCGGCCGTGTTCGAGGCCCTGATCGCCGCGTGCGCCAGGGTTTTCGACCACTACCACTGGCTCGGCGAGGCCGAACTCGGCGATCTGCGGTCGCCACTGTCGGACGTCCGGGTCACCGCCGAGCAGGTGCTCGACGAATTCGAGACGGTCACCGCGCTCACCACGCAGGCGGCCGAAGCCGTCGAAGAGGCCGCCGCCGAAACCGCTTCACTCGTGCGGAGGGTGCGGGGCGAGGCGCTCAACGCGGCCGACGCGTGGGTGCGCAGGCTCGCCGAAATGCACCGTGCGCGCGGCCATCTCGTCACCGTGCGGGAACTGCGTTATGTCGACACCGGCCGCGTGGACAAGCTGATCGCGGACCTCGACACGGAGTTCGGCGAGGCTGCCCAGCGGGCCGTCCGGTTCTTGCAGGGCGAGGACGCGTTCACGAGCTATCACGCCGAGGTGGACGGGCTGATCGCCGCCGCGGGCGCGATCGCGACCGTCGCGGAGGCGGTCCCGGTCGTGGAAAGCCTCGACGAGCAGTCCGGTGGGCTCGAAGTCCTCACCGACGTCGTCGGCGGGTTGGAGATCGCGGACGCCGTGGTGCGGACGAAGATCCTCGAACGCGTCGGCGAGGTCATCGGCGGGGTCAACCGTGCCAGGGCCACTCTCGAAGCGCGGCGCAAGGAACTGCTTGAGACCGAGGGCCGGGCGGAGTTCGCGGCCGAGTTCGCGCTGCTGGCGCAGGCCATCACCGGCGGGCTCGCGGTCGCGGACACCCCGGACCGCTGCGACGAGCAGCTCGGCAGATTGCTGCTACAGCTGGAAAACCTCGAATCGCGGTTCGGCGAATTCGACGATTTCCTGGTGTCGCTCGGCGAGAAGCGCACCGACGTCTACGAGGCGTTCTCCTCGCGCAAGCAGGCGCTGCTCGACGAGCGGGCACGACGCGCGGACAGGCTGGTCGACTCGGCCGAGCGGATCCTCACGAGCGTGACCCGGCGGGTCGGCACCCTCGGCTCGGTCGACGAGATCAACACCTACTTCGCCTCCGATCCGATGGTCGCGAAGCTGCGCAGCGTCGTCGCCGAACTGCGCGACCTCGGCGACCAGGTGCGGGCCGAAGAACTCGAAGGCCGGGTCAAGGCCGCTCGTCAGGAAGCGGGCCGCGCGCTGCGCGACCGGCTCGACCTGTACGGCGAGGGCGGGGAGACGATCCGACTGGGCCGCAACACCTTCGCCGTCAACACGCAGGACATCGACCTCACGCTGGTGCCGCACGACGGCGGGATGAAGTTCGCGATCACCGGGACCGACTACCGGTCTCCCGTGCGGGACGAGTCGTTCGAGGCGACGCGGCCGTACTGGGACCAGTTGCTGGTCTCGGAGTCGCCCGAGGTCTATCGCGCCGAATATCTGGCGACGTCGATCCTGCTCGAAAAGCCGGAACTGCCGGAGACCGATCTGCTCGAGGTCGTCCGGCTCGCCGCGGGGGACCGGTACGACGAGGGTTACGCGCGCGGTGTGCACGACCACGACGCCGCAGCGATCCTGTCCGCGTTGCTGCGGCTGCGTTCCGGCGCCGGATTGCTGCGTTATCCGCCCGCCGCGAGGGCTGCCGCTCAGCTGTTCTGGGCGTTCGGCGCGGAAGAGGCGGCGAAGTCCGCGTGGACGACACGGGCGGCGTCGCTCGCACGGGTGCGGGAGGCGTTCGGGCACACCACGGCGATCGGCTCGCTGGCGCGGGAGCTCACCGAAGCGATGACCGCGTTCGCCGCCTCGTCCGGACTCGCGCTGGACCTCGAATTCGCCGGTGAGTACCTGTTCGAGGAACTGGCCGACGCGTCGCCGGGGTTCGTCACCAGCGGTGGCGCGCGGACCTTGCTTGACAAGTTCCGGCTCGACAGGCGCAGTTTCGCCGAAGACCTGCGCGCACTCGAAGACCTCGCCGACCGGTACCAGCTCGCCGAAGCCTGGCTGACGTCCTTTGTGGACTCGGCGGGCTTGCCTGCCGACGAACTGGCGGAAGCCGTCGCGATCGAACTGGCCGACCTGCCCCGCTACGATTCGTCGGCGGAACTTTCGGCCACTGTGGACGGTCTGCTCGGTTCGCATCCGCGGATCGTCAACCGGTCACTGACCCTGCGGCTCGACGAGACGCTGGCCAGGACGGGGCGGTTCCGGCGTGACCGGGTGCCGGGTTTCCGGGCGTACCAACGGTTGCGCAACGAACTGGTGGCGGCCGAGCGGGACAGGCTGAGGCTGACGGAGTACAAGCCGAAGGTGATGAGTGCCTTCGTACGCAACAGATTGCTCGACGAGGTCTACCTGCCGTTGATCGGCGACAACCTCGCCAAGCAGCTCGGGGCGACCGGCGATGCCCGGCGCACCGACCAGTCCGGCCTGCTGCTGCTCATCTCGCCGCCCGGTTACGGCAAGACGACGCTCATGGAGTACGTCGCGAGCCGCCTCGGCTTGGTGTTCGTCAAGGTGAACGGGCCGGCGCTCGGGCACGAGGTCACGTCGGTCGACCCGGCGGACGCGCCCAACGCGACCGCGCGGCAAGAGGTCGAAAAGATCTCGTTCGCGCTGGAACAGGGCAACAACGTGTTGCTGTACCTGGACGACATTCAGCACACGTCGCCGGAATTGCTCCAGAAGTTCATTTCGCTGTGCGACGCGCAGCGGCGGATGGAAGGCGTGTGGGAAGGCCGGACGCGGACCTATGACCTGCGCGGCAAGCGGTTCGCGGTCTGCATGGCCGGTAACCCGTACACCGAGCAGGGCAAGCGGTTCCGGATCCCGGACATGCTCGCCAACCGTGCCGACGTGTGGAACCTCGGCGATGTCCTGTCGGGTAAGGAAGACCTGTTCGCGCTGAGCTACGTCGAGAACTCGCTCACCGCGAACACCGTGCTGGCACCACTGGTCTCCCGCGAACGGTCCGATGTGGACATTCTCGTGCGACTGGCCCGCGGCGACGGCGCCGTCCGGGCGGATCAGTTGAAACACGCGTACTCGGCGACCGAACTGGAGCAGATCCTCGCCGTACTCCGGAAACTGATCCGGATCCAGCAGATCGTGCTGAAGAACAACCAGGCCTACATCGCTTCGGCGGCACAGGCGGATGCGTCCCGGGTCGAACCGCCGTTCCAGTTGCAGGGTTCGTACCGGAACATGAACAAACTCGCGGGCCGGATCGTGCCCGCGATGAACGACGCCGAACTGGAAGCGCTGATCGACGACCACTACGCCGGTGAAGCGCAGACGCTGACCTCGGGTGCCGAGGCCAACCTGCTCAAGCTGGCGGAATTGCGCGGACGGCTGAGCGCCACGGAGGCGCAGCGGTGGGCGGACGTGAAGGCGGCTTACCTGCGGGCGCAGGCGTTGGGCGGCGACGACGAGGACCCGATGAGCCGGGCGGTCGGCGCGGTAGGCCTGCTGGCGGACCGGGTCGGTGCGGTGGAAGCGGCCATCGAACGGGCTTCGGAACGGATGGTCGTGCGCGAGGTGACCTGAGGGCGGCGCGCTGTTCGGTGTTCGGCTTTGGCTGGGCACCGAACAGTCCCATTGCCGAAATGCGGTGACGGCTTGCCGTGTGATCCGCAGTTGTCGGTGGTTGGTTGTCGTACTCGATTCGCTGAGCAAGGTCGGCGACTTCCCACTACCGATCGGCGATGTCGCACTCGACACGAACTGAACGCGTTGCGCCGAACAGTTCCATTGCCGAAATTCGGCAATGCCTTGTCTTGGTCGTGTGGTCCGAAATTGTCGGTGGCTGGTTGTAGGTTTCTTGGCGTGGACATTCATAAGGCCACGTCTGTGGCTCTACTCGAAGACATAACGAACCCGAGAGTCTTGGAGGAAATCAACACGTCATTGACGGTTTTGGATGACAGGGATTCCGTTGCTGTGGCGGTCGCGGCGTCGGAGGGCATCGCGCGTCTGGAAGCGATCCGGTTCCGTGCGCTGGCCCAGCTGAACCGCCACCGGGACGGTGCGAGAAGTGTGACACAGGAAGTCGCCTTCGCACTGTCCGTTATGGACAATCATGCGGGTGAGATGGTCGCTGCCGCCGACGCGTTGACCACCCGCCTGCCCCGCACCCTGAACCTGATGGACCAGGGGAAGGTGAGTGGGTTCGGGGCGATGAAAGTCGCCGCCGCCACCGCGTGGCTGTCCGACGAGGACGCCCTGGCCGCGGATGCTCTGCTGGAGGAACGGTTGCCGGGAAAGAATTCCGAGCAGATCCGGAAAGCGGCGGGTCACGCGGCGTCCACGGTCGACCGCGACGGCGCCGACAAGCGGTCCGAGCACCATCGTGGCGGCCGTCGGTTGGCGGTGCGGCAGGGTGAGACAGGGGTGGCGTCGATCGAGGTCGAAGATGGCCCCGTCGAAAAGGTGACCGCCGCCTACACCCGGATCGATCGTCAAGCACGGGCCCTCAAAACCGGGGACGAGACTCGCACCCTCGACCAACTGCGCGCCGATGTCGCCCTTGATCTCCTTCTCGGTGGCCAGGGCGGGGTGAGTGAACGCACGGAGGTATTCCTCTATATGGACCTGTTCACCTACCTCGGCCTCAACGACGACCCCGCGGAACTCGCCGGACACGGCCACATTCCCGCCTCACTCGCCCGCCATATCGCGACCGGCCCGAACACCGTCCTGCGCCGCATCATCACCGACCCACTGTCAGGGCAAGTGCTGGATCTCGGCCGGGACCGGTACCGGCCCACCGCGGGCCTCGGCGAATATGTCCGGGTCCGGGACCGTGAATGCCGAAGACCCGGCGTGCGCCACGAGGCGCTGTCAATCAATGTGGAGGTGAAAGACCTGCACCATTGTTATGTCGCATCATAGCGGTGATAGCTGAGGGCAGCGG
>NZ_JADNQM010000064.1:0-26576 GCF_046269425.1 Amycolatopsis sp. cmx-11-12
ACCAAGGAAGTGCCTTCCCGTGAGAGAACCCTGGACCTTCGCAAGCCCAAGTTTCCCTTACAGGACAGGCACTTCCTCCATTTCACGACCAGATCTACATCACACTGCGTGAAAGACGCAGGCTAAGAGACCTTTGGTCCTAACCATCCTTACCACTCGCGAGCCCTGCTACCTCCTCGGCCTTCCGCTCCTCGTAGCCCACCCAGTACTTGAGTTCGTGGTGGTGTCCGCGGTCCACATCGGACACCTCGCGATACATGCGCGCGTTCGCTCGGTGGAACCTCACCCATTCCGACCTGTCCGCCTCTGCTCGAGGGCGGCGGGCCGTCGCGACGGCATGCGCGTCACGCAGGGTCTGCGGCTCGTTCATCGATCACCTCCTGGTCGCCGCGATTCTCCTGTTGGGCGACGGGACGTGGTCACCTCCTGGCAGGACATCTCGGGACGTCCTTGGTACGTTTAAAGACGTCCCTACAAGTCCCTGGAGGGCGTATGCCGAACGAGCGCCTACGGGACTCTCTGCTGCGCAACGGGCTCACGTCTGGTCGGGTCGCAGACGTCATTGGGGTCGATCAGAAAACCGTCGAACGGTGGATCACCAAGGGGCGGACGCCATACCCGAAGCATCGGCACAAGATCGCCGCCATGGTGCGTGAGTCCGAGACCTACCTCTGGCCGGACTCGGTGGCCCCCGGACGCAAGGCCGAGACGGCCGCCGCCGAGGTCGTGCGCGTGTTCCCGCACCGCAACGCCATACCCGTCGAACTTTGGGACAGGCTGATCAAGGAAGCGTCGGACACCGTCGAGGTGCTGGTCCACGCCGCGCTGTTTCTGGTGGAGCGCCCGCGGTTCATCAAGGACCTGACAGCAAAAGCCCAGGCCGGGGCCAAGATTCGGCTGGTCTTCGGAGATCCCGAAGGGGAGAGTGTCGCTCTGCGCGGGGAGGAGGAGCAACTCGGCGACGGGACGCTTGCGGCACGCATTCGTAATGCGCTGGCGTCTTACCGGCCGCTGATCGGGGTAGACGGGGTGGAGATGCGCTTCCGTAACACCACGCTCTACAACTCGATCTTCCGCTTCGACGACGAAATGATCATCAACACGCACGTCTACGGCTTCCAGGGAGCACACGCCCCGTCCCTGCACCTCCGTCGGCTATCCGCCGGGGATCTCTTCGAGACCTACTCGGAGAGCTTCGAGGCCGTCTGGAACCTCGCCAAGCCCGCCACCTTCTAGGAGGCCACACATGGCACGCGTCGACTACCTCAACGACCCGAACGCCCCGAAGGCGAACAGCATCGCGGTCGCGGTGTCCGCGTTCATCCAGGACGATGAAGGCCGCATCCTCATGATCCGGCGGACGGACAACGACCTGTACTCGATCCCTGGTGGGCAGCTTGAGCTTGGGGAGACGCTGTCGCAGGCCGCCCTGCGGGAGGTCCGCGAGGAGACCGGGATTGAGTGCGAGGTGACCGGGGTGATCGGCCTGTACTCGAACCCGAACCACATCATCGCGTACGACGATGGCGAGGTGCGGCAAGAATTTTCTATCTGCTTCAGGGCTAAGGCTATTGGCGGCTCCCTGCGTGTAAGTAATGAAAGCAAGGAAGTGATCTGGGTTGCCAAAGAGGTTATGAGTGAACTGAACGTACACGCGTCGATACGACTCCGCTTGCAGCACGCCTTGTCGCGGAGTGTGAAGCCCTTCTTTAGCTAGCTGGCCAACTAGCTTCCCTGGTATAGGATATTGACGATGTCCTCGATTATGCCCGATGTCTTCTTTTCGCCAGGTCTATAACTAGTCGGGTGTCCACATTGGTTTCGTGTCGTCAATGCTGCATCCAGTGCCGACCACTGCCCTTTGTCGATAATGCCCAACTCGCGTGCGGCAAGAAGGGTCAACATATCTTTCACGGAGGAGAAGTCTTCGATTTTCGCCACACTGCGCACTCTGGTGTCGTGCTTTTGTATTGCAGCGTTTACCGCAGTCGCACCGTGGGCAAGGATCGAATCTTGGAGCGTTCTTACTGCGCCTGACCACAAGAATACGATCGCAGCTCGAAACGCACCAACGCTGAGGCAGATGAGCGCTTCCTCAATGTAGCTCTTTACGACGTCATCGTTCACCTTTTCGGCAATGCGTCGGAGTGTGCCTACGTCAATCTCGATTTCAGGCTCGTGATCTGGGAGGTTTAGCATGGATCTAACCAACGTTCGCCCGGCCTCCGTTAGGTGCCAAAGTTTGCGTCCTTTATTGTCGACTCCGTCCGTATCCACGTAATGTCCGGCTTTGTTTAAGATATCTGGTATGTTCATCTTCTTTGCGACTGAAATTCGAGCTTGCGCGAGCGCGGTCCGCATCTCCTCTGTTGTGATCGGTGAAGAATTTTTGTACCGCTCGTGATAGTACAGCGTGGCCAGGCATTTAGCCTGATAGCTACTTCTTGATATCGGATTCAGGAACTCAACTAGAGTAATCATTCATCAACTACCTCGGCGGAGCGCTTAGTCATCTCGCGTTCAACGAAGTTTATTCCATTTGTTGACAACTTGAGATTGGTTCGTTCTCCCGAGTGTATCCACCCTTTGCTGCCAGTCTTGGCGATCATGTTGATAAAGTCGGCGGGCAAGGACACGTTGAGGTTTCGAAAAGCCGTGTAAACCATATCTGCAGTAACGGGATCAATATGCGCCTTTTCAATAAACCAGTATATCGAAACAAGGCAGTACTCGTTTTGAGTCTTCGGTTGGCACTCCTGTGCAAATTCTTTCAATGAAGGAGCGTCATCGGGATGCAGATTTAAATCTTTATCAAGAGCTGGCACATACTTAGTCGATCGCTTCTTCGTCTGCCTGCCAAGCTGCGGTGCTCCATTGATGTCTTTAGGGACAGTTGTGACAGTTTCGTTACCGTCACCGTCGACGCCATGCTCCAGAATGGCTGATTCATCTTCGGTGTGATCGTTCTCGTACGCCCTGATGAGGGCCTCGACAATCTTAATCTGCACGGACTCATGTGGAAACGCATTTATCGTATCGGCTGCGACTTTCAGTGCTGACGCCAATTCTTGAAAATCGATTTCACTCATTCCTTCTCCTGATTCTCATGCAAACTAGTTGCCGAACTTGGCTCTATGGGATCAAGGCGCGCCGCCGTCGGCGGCGCGCTGGTCACCTTGCGTCCGCGTCTCGCTTCAGCGGGCGCACCTTGCCCGACACGGCGGGCTGCCGCTCCGCTCCGCCCACCGGCCGGGCGGTGCGCCCGCTGAAGCCGTGGGCAGGTGTCGCCGCCGCCAGCGGCGCGCAGGTATGCCAATGAGCACGTCGGCCTCCTCGCTGAGACATTCGTGCTCAGAGGTCGCAAACGGCCTAACGTCTGTTACGCGGAGCCACCGCCCCGATGCCAGATCGTCACGACGCGTCAAGGCGGAAAGCGTGCCTTGACCCGACGCAACGGCCGCGCGGATGGCTTCGTATCGGGGAGATGGGGGAGGAGCGGGCGAGTGCCAGGCCGTCTCCAAGCCGTCAGACGTCGGGTAGGGCGAGAACACGCGAGAAGTGTTCAGCCCTGTCCGCGCAGGTCAGCGGCCAAGAGCAGCGAACATGCCAAGGTCAGCGAAACCCAGGCATCAAAAGATCAACATGTAGGACTCTCGCGCCGGGACGGTGCTGCGGCAAGGGGCGAGCGGGGAGGATTTGGGACGTTGAACGTCCCAAATCCTCCCCGCTCGGCTGACCTGAGCTTGATCAACGGAGGATCGGGGACACTCAACGTCCCCGATCCTCCGTTGATCAAGGTCCGAGGATCGGAGTGGCCTCGTGACGATGTAGGAATTGGGACACTGGACGTCCCGATTCCTACATCGTCAACCCTCGGCTGGTCCGCCGTCCTTACCACTTACGAGCCGCAGCGCGTATCGCCGTCGCAATCCACGCAGAGGCCGTGAGCGACACGCGCCCACCCTCCCGCAAGTAGTCGACTACTTGCGGGAGGAGGGGGCTAAAGGGTGTGGGTGGCGATCAGTTGGCCGATCGCCCGGATGTCCGAGCCCCGGAACTCCAGGCGCACGTTCCCGAGTCCGCTGAACCACAGGTCCAGCTCGGCGTCCAGGTCGAACGTGCCCGCGGTTTCGATCGAGAAGGCCTGGATCCTGTTGTAGGGCAACGAAGTGAAGTCCTTCTTCTTCCCCGTCATGCCCTGGACGTTCACCGCGATCAGCCGCTTGTTCGTGAACACCACGAAGTCGCGCACCGCCTTGAACGACGAGATGATCTCTTCCCCGGGGATGATGATCGGCTGCACCGTCGGCGCGATGTCCTTCGGTTTGCACGGCGTGAGCTTGAAGACGGTGTCCTTGGAGAAGTCAATCATGCTTTCCACAGTACGGATTTCCGCCGGATCAGGCGTCGGGCGTGAACTTCACGACCGCCTTGCCGTCCTTGACCGCGGTCACCGTGTAGGCGATCCCGTTCGTTCCTCCGGCGCTGCCGCTGATGGTCGTTCGTGTACCGCTGGGGAGGGCGGCCGAGAGGGTGACACTGTCGGCCGACACGGAATCGACCGCGATATAGGTGACGCGCAGGCGGGCTTCGAAGGCGATTTTGTCCTTCGGCTTCAGGATGACCTCGCAGTCGCCGTCCCGGCACGACTTGAGGTCGGTGCCGTTGGCGGCGACCAGCGGGCCGTCCGGGTGGGCGATGCCCGACGACGACGGCGGAACACTCGAAGACGACGGCGAGGGTGACGGTGAAGACGAAGACGCGGGAGCAGGTGAAGAAGCAGGCGGCGGCGTCTCGGATCCGCAGCCGGTCAGGGCCGCGGCGGACACGAGCAGGAAGCCGACCACACGCAGAGTAGACATATGCTGAACCTAAAGCGAACCACCGGGACCCCTCCCCGGCGACGCCTCGCATACTGCCCGGGATCAGGAGGAGGTACGAATGAAGCGGCTCACCACGGCGCACGAAAGCCTGGCGCTCGGCGTGCCCCGGTCGGCTCCCGGCGCGGTCTTCGCCCTCACGCTCGCGGGCGGTGTATCGGTCGACCCCGGTGAGGGCGGCGAGGTCTCCTTCGGGCGCAATCGGCCGCAGGTCGACGTCTGTGTGGGGGAGAACGACCTCCAGGTCAGCCGCAAGCACGGCCTCCTGAATTTCAGCAGCGGGCACTGGTGGGTCAGCAACACCGGCCAGCTGCCCATCCGCCTGCCGAACTCCCGTTGGCTGTCCCAGGGCGAGGAGCCGATCCCTCTCTCGGACGGCTACACGCCGCTGTTCGTCCGCGGCTCGGGCAGGCGTGAGCATCTGCTCGAGCTGTACGTCGCCGGTCCCGACGGCGGGCAGCCCGCCACCCGGCACGGTGACGTCACCGTGCCGCCCCGCCGCTGGCGCCTCAGCGCGGACGAACGCCTGGTCCTGGTCGTCTTCGGCCAGCGCTATCTGCTGCACGACCTCAATCCGCAGCCGCTGTCCCGCCAGCAGACGGCCGAGGTGCTCGCCGAACTCCGCCCCGACGAGACGTGGACCAGCCGCCGTGTCGAGCACGTCGTCATCGATGTCCGGGCGCGGTTGTCCGCGGGCGGCGTCTACGGCCTCCGGCGCGAAGAAGTGGGCGAACCGGTGGGCAACGCGTTGAACGACAACCTGTTGCGGGAGCTGGTGCTCTCCACCACGCTCGTCCCGCCGGATCTCGCGCTGCTCGACGCGCTCGACTGATCGTCCACTGAGGACGGTCAGTTGACGCCTTCCATCGCCGCCTTCGCGACGTCGCTGCCCTCGTCGGCTTTGCTGGCCACTTTCACCAGTGCGGCCGTCGCCTGATCCCGGCTTTCTTCGGCCTTGACGCGTCCCGCAGAGGCCGCGTTCACGCCGAAGAAGGCGCCCACCACCGTGCCGATCACCGTTCCCGCCGCGGTGATCACCGCCGTGACGTCGGACGTGTTCGGGTATCGCATGACGGCCGCCACCGTGATGACCGCGAGCGCGCTCAGCCCCGCCAGCACCGTCATGAACCCATAGTTCTTGGACATGGCCCGCTCCCTTCAGGCTCTCTGAGGCCATGCTTCGCCCGAACGCCGCCGTTCGTTACGGCAAAAGGCCGGACTGTTACCCGCCGATGCCGAAATGTACGTCGTGGTTTTCGTCCGGCACTACGAATTCCATTAGCCGTGCGCCTTCTTCGGCGATCGAATCCTGATCTCGCAAAGGCTTTCGCGATTCGATCGTCAGCGTCGCCCCTTTGATCGCCCAAATGGCCAGGAATTCGCCATCGACGAGCAGGGTGCCCCGGCGGCCGCCGGTACCCGGTGGCAGCGGCACGCGGCGGCCGTCCGGGATCACCCGGGTGCGATCGGCGTGGGAAAGCAGGACGTTGTCGTATTCGGGCAGGAACCGGGGCGGAGCGGGGGTTTCCGGATCGGGGCGTGGTGCGTCCGGGAGGTCGAACAGTTCCTTTCCCTCGGCATCGGTGAAAGTGCGCAGCCGTGGCCGGAGCCGTTCGAAGACCTCCTTGAGTTTGGTCAGCCCCGACCAGACCTGCGCGTCCCGGACGGTCGCTGGGCCGAACGCCGTGAGGTAGCGCAGCACCAGATCGTCGAGGGTGATGCCGTCCGTGATCGGTTCGCCGACCCAGTCGTCGAGCAGGGAGAACGCGACCGGGCCGTGCTGTCCCCACAGGCCGCGCGGTGTCACGTGTGCGAGCGGGAGGAGGCTGTTGACCGCGTAGGCGAGGACGGTGGGATCGGCGCCGGGCCACCGATCCGACAGCGCGATCCGGATCTCGGCGCGGGTGCGGGGCCGCTCGGCGAGCAGACGCCGCCCCGCTTCGGCGATCGCGGTGAGGTCGAGCCCGGCGACCTCCCGCGAATAGTGGCCGAGGAACCCGCGCTCGACCACCGGTTTGACGGTGGGCCACAGGGCGAGGCCGTCTTCGGCCGTCACCAGGTGCACGGTTCCCCGCATCAACGTCGACCGGACGACCTCGCGGGTGGCCAGCGGTTTCGCCAGGTCGTCCACCTGGAAGTCCCGCAACCGGGACCACAGTCCGACGTAGGACGAGTCGGGCGCCTGCGCCTGGAGGCCGGCCAGGTGCCCGATCGCGGCGACGGCGGGCAGGTCGGAGTGCTCCAGGAGGAGTTGCCGGGCCAGTGTCGCGCGGTTGAGCGCACGCGGGCTCAGCTTGATCTCGGTCATGAGAGCTAAGCTAGAAGCCATTGCGGAAAGGTTCGTTCCGCGATCTCGGGCAAGGTGAACTCATGGCGGAAACTTCGGCAAGGCTCCTGCGGCTCTTGTCCTTGTTGCAGGCGAGACGGAACTGGCCGGGACCGGAACTGGCTGGCCGGCTCGGCGTCACGACCAGGACCATCCGGAACGACGTCGAGCGGCTGCGAGGCCTGGGTTATCCGGTCGACGCCACTCCCGGCGTTTCCGGTGGCTACAGCCTGGGCGCGGGCGCGGCGATGCCGCCGTTGCTGCTCGACGACGAGGAGGCCGTCGCGGTGGCGATGGGCCTGCGGACGGCCGCGGGCGGGACCATCGCGGGGATCGAGGAGACGTCAGTGCGCGCGCTGGCGAAACTGGAGCAAGTGCTGCCCTCGCGGCTGCGGCGCCGCGTCGAGGCACTGAATTCCGCGACGCTCGCGGTGCAGGGTGGCGGCCCCACGGTCGACGCCGAGGTGCTCACGGTCATCGCCAACGCCTGCCGAGACCGCGAGACCTTGCGGTTCGACTACCTGGGGCACAACGGATCCGAGACGCGGCGGCAGGTCGAACCGCATCGCGTCGTGCACATGAACCGCCGGTGGTACCTCGTCGGCTGGGACGTCGACAGGCAGGACTGGCGCACCTTCCGCGCGGACCGGATGCGGCCGCGTACTCCCAACGGGCGACGGTTCGAGCAGCGTGAACCACCCGAAGGCGGCGTTGTCGCGTACCTCCAGCGTGGGGTCGGCGCGGCGCTGTGGCGGCACCACGCGACGATCCGGCTGCACGCGCCCGCCGCCGAAGCCGCCGCCAAGGTGCCGCCCGCCGTCGTGGTCGAAGCCGTCGACGAGGAGACCTGCCTGCTCAAGGCGGGTGCGGACACGCTGGAGTACCTGGCGCTCTACCTCGGCCTGCTCGACGCCGACTTCGAGATCGTCGACTCCCCGGAATTCGCCGGGCACCTGCGCAAACTGATCGGCCGGTTCAGTCGCGCGGTGGACGCTTGACGTCGAAGACCAGTTCCGGGCGCTCCCAGGTGATCTTCGGCGGCTGAGGCGGCACGACGCCGACGCGGCGGGCGCCCATCCGCTCGTAGAAACCGGTGGCGGGCGGGTGGGAAACGACGCGGATCTCGGTCATGCCGAGGTCCGAGGCCTGCCCGAGCATGTGTTCGACCAGCCACGCCCCGATGCCGGTGCCCTGTGCGGAATCGGCGACGAACAGCAGGTCCAGTTCGGCCGGGTACTCGATGAGGCTGTAGAAGCCGACCACCTCGCGTTGCGCGTGGGCGACGAACGCGGGATGGGTGGCGAGATAGTCCTCGGTGACCTGGTAACCCTCGAGAATCCGCGCGTACTCGCCAAGGTATGCGTCGGATTCGTGCATCAGCGTGGTCAACCGGCCGGCGTCGGAAGCGTTTGCCCTGGAGATGCGGTAGCTCGTCACATCGGCAGCTTAGAACGTCACACCGACAACTCTTGACCTCCAGTTAACCGGAGGTATCACGCTGGGTCCCGACAGCTGGGGAACGAACTGGAGGAACAAGATGAAAGCGGCCGCGTTCACGGAAGCCGGTGGCCCGGAGGTACTCCGGGTACTGGAGCTGGAAGAGCCGCACGCCGGGGCGGGGGAGGTCCGGGTGCGGGTGAAGGCGGCGGGAGTGCAGCCGTACGACGCGGCCGTGCGGGCGGGCTGGGAACCCGCCGGGTTCGAGCTGCGTTGGCCGCGTGTCCCGGGGAACGAGTTCGCCGGGGTCGTCGACGAGGCCGGTTCCGGGGTTACCGGCCTCGTCGCGGGGACCGAGGTCCTCGGCTTCACCGCCGTGCAGGCTTACGCCGAGTACGTCGTGGTGCCCGCGGAGAACGTCACCCCGAAGCCGCCGGAGATGCCGTGGGAGGTCGCCGGCGGTTTCACGGCGGGGACGCAGACCGCGTACCTGGCGTTGGACGCCTTGCGGGTCGCCCGTGGCGAGACGCTGCTGATCCACGGGGCGGCGGGCGCGGTGGGCACGGCCGCCGTCCAGCTCGCCGTGCTGCGCGGCGCGCGGGTGATCGGGACGGCGAGTGAGGCGAACCAGGACTACGTCCGTTCGCTCGGCGCCGAACCGCTGGTCTACGGCGAAGGCCTCGCCGACCGGGTGCGGGCACTCGCGCCGTCCGGGATCGACGCGGCGCTGGACGGGGCGGGCGGGGTCGCGTTCGACCTCTCGCTGGAGCTGGTCGGGAATCCGGACCGCGTGCTCACCCTGGTCGACCACGCTCGCGCACCCGAGGCCGGGGCGCGCATGGTCACCGGGACGAGGTCGGCCGAGCGACTGGGGATGCTGGCGTCGTTGTACGCCAAGGGGGAGCTGCGGTTCCTGGTGCGTCGCACGTACCCGTTCAGCGAGGCCGCCGAGGCGCATCGGGAGATCGAGACAGGGCACGGCCGGGGGAAGGTCGTGCTGACGTTCCCGTAGGGGCGGGACCGGGGAAGGGCAGGGGCGCGGCGGCGCGGGAGGAAGCCGCCGCGCCTTCTGTCTACGATGACAACGATGGCACCCGGGAATGCGGAGAGGTGAACCGATGAGTCTTCGCCAGTACGAGTACGCCCTGGCCGTCGCCGAAGAGGGTTCGGTGACGGCGGCCGCCGAGCGGCTGCACGTCGCCCAGCCGTCGGTGTCCCAGCAGATCCGCGGTCTGGAGCGGGAACTCGGCGTGAAGCTGTTCGCCCGCACGCCGACCGGGCTGGTGCCCACCGTGGTCGGCCGCGCGTTCCTGCGTGAGGCCGAGGTCGCGGTGAGGGCGTCGCGGCGGGCGCGGGCGACGGCCCGTGCCGGTGCCGAAGACCTGGTGGGCGAGCTGGTGGTCTCGGTGCAGATGGGCTTCGGCACCCGGCAGCTGCCGGGTGCGCTGAGTGCGCTGAGGCGCCGCTTCCCGAAGCTGGAGGTCACCCTCTTCGAGGAGCCGAGTGCCGCCGAAATGGAGCGGCTCTCGCGCAAGGGCGTCCTGGACCTCGCCCTGATGGCGGCGTGCGAGCAGAGCCCCGAAGACGCCCACCACCTCGGCCACGAGGAGTTCGTCGTGGTGCTGGGCGCCGGGCACCGGCTGCTCGCGGCGGACCGGGTCGAGCTGCGCGATCTGGCGGGCGAGCCGTGGGTGCGGTTCGACCGTGACAGCGCGCTCGACAGCGTGTTGCTGTCCGTCCTGCGGGACGACGAGCAGGCTCCCACCACGGCCGCCCGCGTGTCCCAGACGGCGACGGCCGCGCGCTGGGCCGCCCACGGGCTGGGAGTGGCCCTCGTCCCGGCCTCCGCCGTTCCCCACGGCCAGGAGCACCTCGCGCGTCCGGTGTCCCCGGCCGTGTCCCAACCCGTCATCGCCGTGCTCCGGCCAGCCGCGGGCCCGGCGGAGACCGCTCTGCTCGAACTCCTGGGTCAGGAGACCTGGCACGAAACCGTTTCCCTCTCAAGGGTTTCCTGATCGTTCAGAGTTGAGTGGCGCCTCCGTCCACGACGAGCTCGACGCCGGTGCTGAAGGTGGCGTCGAAGGCGAGGAACGCGGCCGCCCTGGCGATCTCACCGGGCGTGCCGAACCGCCCCATGGGATTGTCCGCGATCAGGCCCGCCTTGACTGCTCGAACTCCGCTTCGGTCATCCCCTCCAGCACGATTCCCGTGTCGATGGGACCGGGGCTGACCGCGTTGACCCGGATCCCGCGCGGCAGCAGCTCGGTGGCGAGGGTGCGGGCCATCGACCGCAGCGCCGCCTTGCCCGCCGCGTAGACACTGGTCCCCGGCATACCGATGGTGTTCGCGACCGACGTCGTGAGGACGACACCGGCGCCCGCGCTCAGCAGTGGGGCGAGCTTCTGCACGGTGAAGTAGGCACCCTTGACGTTGACCGCGAACAGCTCGTCGTACAGCTCCTCGGTCATCGACTCGAAAGGCAGCGCGCGGGCGATCCCCGCGTTGACGAACAGGGCTTCGACCGTACCGAGTTCGCCTTTCACCCGGTCGGCCAGTGCGTCCAGGTCGGAAAGCGACGCCACATCGCCTCGGACCGCTATCGCGTTCTCGCCGAGCCTCTCGCGAGCCTTGTCGAGCGTCGCCTGGGAACGCCCGGTGATCGCCACCCGCGCGCCGCGGTCGATCAGCAGTTCCGCCATGGCGAAACCCATTCCGCTGCCGCCGCCGGTGATCACCGCGTTCTTTCCGCTGTATTCACTCATGTTTCGCCTCAGCCCCGGGGGAATTCGCCGCCGTCGACGACGAGCGTGCTCGCGGTCAGCCAGCCCGCCCGCTCGGATACGAGGAACGACACCGTGTCGGCGATGTCGCCGGGCAGGCCGTCGCGCCCCAGCGGCACGGCGGGGATGTCGCTCTGATCCGGCGTGCCGGCCATGCTCGCCCACTGCTCCCGCGTCGCTTCGCCACCGGGAGTGGCCGTCCGGCCGGGGGACACGGTGTTGACCCGGATCCCGAACGGGGCCAGCTCCAGAGCCAGCCCCCGGCTGTAGTTCTCCAGTGCCGCCTTCGCCGCGGTGTAGTGCAGGAACGGTCCGACCGGGGTGAGGACCGCCGCCGAGGAGATGTGCACGATCGCCCCCGACCGCCGTTCCCGCATCTCCGGTGCCAGCAACGAATCCAGCCGAACCGACGCCAGGTAGTTCAAATCCAGCGCGTCCTGCCACTCCTCGTCGGGGATGGCCGAGCTGCCCTGGTGCGGTCGTGCCCCACCCGCGTTGTGGACGAGGATGTCCACCCCGCCGAGCGTCTCCCGCGCGGCCCCGGCAAGTGCCTCCGCTCCGGCCTTCGTCCGCACGTCGGCCGCCACGAAGGAGGCTCCCTCCGGCACCGTGTCCGTCGCCGACCTGGCGGTCGTGAGCACCTCGGCGCCCGCGTCGAGGAGCTGGCGCACGATGGCCGCCCCGATGCCGCGGGAGCCACCCGTGACCAAGGCCCGCTTTCCCGCGAGTTCCCGTGTTCCGTTTTCGGGCGTGGTCATGTCATTGTTCCTTTCGATCCCGGAATTGTTCGCTCGATGGGGAAAGCGTATGTCCGGGAAAGAAAGAAAGGCAAAGACGAAATGTCAGTGGCCGCCATAGGGGATTCCTATGGCGGTGGCCGCCGTCCAGGGTGTCGCGAAAGCCACTTTCGGGACGTCTGATGTCCCGAAAGTGGCTTTCGCGACACGGCTCCACGGGGCAGTCGCGAGGCTAACCGTCTTTACCACTCACGACCCGCGCACCTTCCGGATCACTCCGCGCACCACCAAAGGCGCCACGATCGCGACGAACAGCACCAGCGCCGCCCAGCCTCCGAAACCGCCGAAGCCGCCTTCGTCGTAGGCCGCCGGAGAGGCCTCTCGCCAGTTCTTCGAGCCGCCGCCCGCGGACTCCTCGTCCGGGCTGGCCGCCGTCGTCGCGGTTTTGTCGCCGCTGGCCGGGCCCGCGCTCTGGGCGGCCGAAGGGCCCGCGGTCGCGCCGGCGCCTGTCTTGGGTTTGCCGTCCGGGTTGATGATCCCGGCGGTCACCAGCGGGTCGGGCGGGCTGGCGGCACCGGCCCCGAGGCTCCCGTGGAAGGTCGGGTTGCCGCAGTTGCCAGGGTTCAGCTGTTTAGCCGGTTTCCCACTGAGCCGCGCGTTGGAGTTCATGATCTCCTGCGACAGGTTCGGCGGCAGCGGCGAGTAGCCGATCCGGGCCATGTTGACCTGGCCGTCGCAGGCGACGTGCTCGAGGAACGCGGTGATCGTGTCGGTCTTGCCCTGGTCGCCGTAGCCGCCGCGGCAGGTGTCACGGCCGCTGGTGCAGGGCATCATGACGTACGAGTAGGCCGAGATCGGGTACGACTTCGGGTCGGTGTTCGAGTAGACCTTGTCCAGTTTCTGGCTGAGGTCCGGGCGGAGTTCGGCGTGTTTCAGCGCGGCCGCGATGTTCTCCGCGTAGGGCTGCGTGTACTGACTCGCGCCGTTTTGTACCCACGCTGTCGGCACCTTGTACAGCTGCGCGTAGGCGAACTCGTCGTAGGCGATGGAGAACGGGATACTGCCGGACCCCACGGACTTCGCGATCTGGTCCGAGTCCGCGAGCAGCCGGTACCACTCGGCGTCCGGTCCCTGCCCGGGAAGCTGGATGGGGCGCACGCCCGCGGGCAGGTTCCCCATTCCGTTGCCGACGTTGCGGGCGACGAACCGCTTGTAGGCGTCGGGGGCCGCGTGCGCGATGAAGTCGTAGAACAGCGCCGTCGTCCCGGACTGCCCGGTCCGGCCGACCAGCGTGATGGGCTGATCCGGCAGCGGCTTCCCGCCGTTGGTCGCGGTGATGGCCTGATCGTTCCAGCGGGTGATGTCCCGGCTGAAGATGCGGCCGATCACCTCGCGGGTGAGGTGCAGGTAGTCGACCCGCTTCCCGCCCTGGTCCTTGACGTTGTACATGACGGCGACCGCGCCGGCGACGTCCGGGACGTACTGGTAGCCCCGGGTCTGCGCGGACAGGCCGCCACCGCCCGCGGCGATGAGGGAGGACACCTCGGCCTCGGTCCCGCCGAAGTCCACCGTCCGGTCGCCGTACTGGTTGACACCGGCGGGCGAGTTGGTGGCGGAGTAGTTGACCGGGATTCCGCGTGACGTCGCGCCGTTCTGCCAGTCGTTCATGGCCGGGCCGACGTAGCTCGACCCGGAGCCGGTGATCCTCGTGAGCGCCGCCGCCCCGGGAGTGATGACCAGCGACAGCAACACCGTGACCCCGCCCAGCGCGGCCAGCCTGCGGATCATCCGAATCGCCCGTTCACGTAGTCGAAGGTGCGCTCGTCCGACGGCGCGTTGAAGATGGTGTCCGTCGGGCCGTGCTCGATAACCCGGCCGGGTTCGTTCTCGGCCGCGAGGAAGAACGCGCAGTGGTCCGAAACCCGTTGGGCCTGCTGCATGTTGTGCGTGACGATGACGACCGTCACCTCGTGCCCGATCTCGGCGATGGTCTGCTCGATCCGCCGGGTCGACGTCGGGTCGAGCGCGGAGCACGGCTCGTCCATCAGCAGCACGTTCGGCTGCACGGCCAGCGATCGCGCGATGCAGAGCCGCTGCTGCTGTCCGCCGGACAGCGCGCCGCCGGGCGAGCTCAGCCGGTCGCGGACCTCACGCCAGAGCCCGGCCCGTTCCAGACTCTGTTCGACGAGCGCGTCCTTGTCCCTGCATTTGACGCCGGCGAGTTTCAACCCGGCCAGCACGTTGTCGCGAATGGACATCGCGGGGAACGGGTTCGGCTTCTGGAACACCATGCCGATCCGCAGCCGGACCTGCTGCGGCCGCGTCCCATCGGCGTAGATGTCCTTGCTGTCCAACAGAACCTCGCCCGTCAGCGACGCCGACGGGACCAGTTCGTGCATGCGGTTGAGGATGCGCAGGAAGGTCGACTTGCCGCAGCCGGACGGGCCGATGAGCGCGGTCACCTCTTTCGCGGGCATCCGCAGTGACACCCCTTCGAGGACCAGCCGGTCACCGAACCAGGCGCCGATTTCACGCGACTCGAGTTCCGCCGCGCCGGGCGGCGGTCCGCCGGTCAGCTCGACCAGCGGGCGCGCCGGACTGTCCACGTAGGACACTTCAGTGTCGGTCACCGGTTCTCCTGTGTCTTGACGGTGGTTCTCTTCGCCTTGCGCTTGGACCGGTCGCGGCCCACCACGCGGGCGATCGCGAACAGGCCGAAGATGAGCAGGATCAGCACGAGCGCGCCGACGTAACCGCGCTGCTGGACGTTCTCCAGCGGTTGCTTGATGAACCGGTAGATGAACAGCGGGATGCTCTCCTGCGGATCGGAGAACGGGTTGGCGTTCATCCCGAGCGTGCCGAACGAGGTGAACAGCAGTGGAGCGGTCTCACCCGCCACTCGTGCGATGCCGAGGATCACGGCGGTCGTCACCCCGGTCCGCGCGGTAGGCAGCACCACGGACCAGACCGTGCGGGCACGGCTCGCGCCGAGTGCCAACGACGCCTCGCGCAGGCCGTCCGGTACGAGGCGGAGCACCACGTCCACGGTCCGCGTCACGGTCGGCAGCATGACCATCGTCAGCGCCAAGGTGGCCATCATGCCGTTGTAGCTGAACAAACCCACCCCAGCCTGGATGCCGGGGATGATCAGCGCCGCGTAGACGAACAGACCGGCCACAATGGACGGAAGTCCGCTCATCGCGTCGACCATGATCCGCACCGGACGGCGGAACCGGGACCGTGTCTCGTTCAGGAAGACGGCGGTGAGCACGCCCAGCGGGACGACGAGGACCAGTGTCAGCGCGGTCTGTTGCAGGGTTCCGACGACCGCGTGCAACCCACCGGTGTCGGTGACCGGATCGGTCGGTGCGACCGCGGACATGTCGTGGGTGAAGAAACTCAAGCGCAGATACGGCGCGCCTTCGACGACGATGTAGATCAGCAGCGACAGCAGCGGCGCGAGCAGGACGAGCGCCCCGGTGACGACGACGGTGGACACGAGCCGGTCCGACGCGGCGAGCCTGCCCAGCCGGTCGCGGGTCACCAGGTAAAGCATCGTCAGGTAGAGCAGGTAAGCGACGATCAGGTCGGCCAGCCAGCCGGGGGAGTCCATCAGCAGATGCATGACGAACCAGGTGAGCAGCGTGGCCGACACCGCGCAGCCGAGCGCCGCGAGCCGGTCCTGCCTGGTGGTTTCCGACGGACGACGTTTGACGAGCTTGCGCGGCGCCGGGGTGACCGGGGGAGTCATGGTCGCCCTCACGCGTCCACCCCCACACCGGAGCGGCTCTTGGAGATGATCACCGAAGCGGTGAAGTTCGTCGCCAGGGTGAAGATGAACAGGACCAGGCCCGCGGCCATGAGCCCGGACAGCGCGAGGCCGGACGCGCCGGAGTTGTTGGCGATGAACCCGGAGATCGTCGCACCGCCGAACTGGAGGACGTGCTTCGTGATCTCCGGAACCTGGGGCAGCAGCAGGGAAACGGCGATCGTCTCGCCGAGCGCGCGACCGAGCCCGAGCATCGAACCGCCGATGATGCCGCCACGGCCGAAGGGCAGCATGACGGTTTTCACCATGCCCCAGCGGGTGCTGCCCAGTGCGAGCGCCGCCTCCTTCTCGCCGGGCGGTGTCTGCGCGAACACCTCGCGGATCACCGAGGTGGTGATCGGGAGGACCATCAGCGACACCACCAGGCCCGCGATGAACATCGACTGGATGTACAGCGCGTTCTCCTTGGACGAGAACGGCGGGAACCAGGCGAGGTTTTCGGTGAGCCACAGCGAAACCGGCACGATCTGCGGGCCGAGGAAGGCGAAGCCCCACAGGCCGTACAGCAGACTCGGGATCGCGGCGAGCAGGTCGACCAATCCGGTCAGGAACCCGCGGATCTTCCCACTGGAGTACTCGGTGATGAACAATGCGGCCAGGATGCTCAGCGGTACCGCGATCAGGACCGCGATCAGCGCGACCACGATGGTCCCGTAGAGCAGGCCGAGCACGCCGAGGACACCCGAGGCCGGATCGAACCGGATCGTGGTGAAGAACCCGAAACCACTGGCGTCGAAGGCGGACCCGGACCGGTAGACGAGGAAGAAGCCGATGACCACGAGGATCGCCAGCATGGTCAGCCCGGCGCCGGTGGTGACCCGGCGGAACATCCGGTCCGCCCGGGAGAGGACTTCGGTGATCGCGCGCCGCACCGGTGCTCCGGGTGGGGACGGATCGGGCCGGGGTGGCGCGATGGTCACGAGCGGCCTTCCTTCGTGTTGGCAAGTAAAGGAGTTCAGGGCACACCACGTCGCCCCTCGATGCGGCCAGTATGTGGTGCCCGCGCCCGGGAAAGGTGTCCACGCGGAGAACGCCCGACGGGGCGTTTGTGAATCAGTGCGGCAGACGGTCCGAGCCGGTTGACCCCAAACGGGTGACTCGGGGACGTTGGGTCCGGTGCGGCGCCGGGAGGGCACCGCACCGTCCGCCGCGTGCCCGTGAAATCTGGGGAGTCGTCCGTGTTCCTGGTCCGAGCAAGACGAGTCGGGGTCGTGCTGATCTGCGGGATACTGGCGGTCGCGGGAGTGTCCGTTCCCGCCGCGCAGGCGCAGCCGCCCGCCGACCCGCCGTACCGACTCAAAACCGAACCCGCCGATCTCTCGGCGGTCCAGAACGGCGACCCGGTGCGGATCACCCTTTCCGGTTTGCCCAAGGGCGCGAGGGCGAAACTCGTCATCTGCCCGAAGGACGTGCCGGACAACCTGATGAAGAGGGTGTTCGTACCGCCATGGCCCCGGGATCACACTCTGCTCACCAGGGTGGTGGCCTACTGCCAAGACGAATTCGGCGACGAATTCGCCGGTAAGAACGCGGGCATGCAGCAGATGGAAAGGGTGCGGAGCAGCACGACCGGCGACATCGTTTTCGACACCACGATCCCGCGCGGTACCTTGCGGCCGCATCCCGTGGCCTGGGATCCGCTCTACACCACGTACGAAAAAGCGGTGAATCCCGGGGACAAATTCCCCAAGGTCCCGTGGGCGGACAATCCCGTGGTCGTCGATCCGGCGACCGGCGCGAAGACCAGGAGGCAGTTCTCCTTCACGTGTGACGAGAACAATCCCTGCAGCGTCACGGTCCAGATCACCGCGCAGGACGCCACGGGCAAGTCGGTGACCTGGGTCGACGACTCGATCAAGTTCACCCCGTACCTGCCGGGGATCGGGGTCAAGGGCTGCAAGGGGATCGGCAGGCATACGCTCAACGCCAGCATGCCGGAGCGGCTCGGGCGGGCCGCGGTCGCCTGGAACCAGGCGTTGTGCGCTCCCACCCAGGCCGACCAGCCCGCCAATATCGTGAGTGAGACCGAAGACACCGGGCTGACCGCGTTCGACAAGGGTGCTTCCGATCTCATGATCACCGGAAGCGGGAACGCGCTGGCCGCGCAGACCGTCCGGTCAAGGGAGTACGTCCCCGTCGGGGTCAACGCGGCGGTGATCGCCGCGGTCGGATGGTCCCCGACCGATGTCAACGACGAAGGGAACCCTCTCGGTTCGAAGCTCACCAGCACGACGTCGTTCACCTACGAAGAACTGGCGAACATGTTCACGAAGGGCGGGCAGAACCCCGACACCGCCGGCCGGGGCGGTATCTTCAAGAACGGTTCCCCGCTGGTCGGCCGCAACGCCGTGCTCTCGGCCATCAAGGACGGCCAGCCCGCCGGGGTGGTCGCGGCGAACCGCCGGTCCGGTTACAACGGAAGCGCCGACTTCTTCGGGGTGACCGGCGAGTCGGGGCCGGGCACGATCCCGTTCGCCTTGAGCAAGGTCCTCGCCGGGACCGCGCCGCGGGCCTGGGTCTTCCCGAAGATGGGCTCCGACTACTTCGGTGAGCTGGACGGGAAGACCCCCGGTGTGATCGCCGATCTGAGCGCGCTCGACCCCGGCAAGTCGCAGGTGCACAACGTCGATGCGAAGACGGGGCAACTGTCGGTGCGCAAGACCGTGGACAACGCCGTCGCCGGACGGGGCAGCGATTGCGACGGCGGCTGCGTGAACTGGGTGATCACGGATCTCGCGACGGCGACGATCAACCGCTGGACGCCGGTGGCGCTTCCGGACGGCAAGGGGAACTTCGTCGCACCGACCGAGCAGAGCCTCCAGCTGGCGGCTGACTCGATGAAGCTCGGCCCCGACGGCACGGCCGAGGTCGGCACCGTGGCCAAGGACGGCGCGTACCCGCTCACCTTCGTCGAGTACATGGCCGTACCGGTCAATCCGTTGATCGACGCGACCTGCAAGCCGATGAAGGAGAAGCAGGACCAGCTGAAGTCGTTCGCCAACCTCGCCGCCGGTTACGGACAGGCACTTCTTCCTCCCGGTCTGGTCCGGTTGAACCCAGGTCTGGCCGCCACCGCCGCCGAACGCGTCGCCAAGATCGGCACCGGAACCGTCGAAAAGGCCTGCCAGGAAAAGGAAGAGGCGAAGAACCCGCCGCCACCGGGAGCCTCCGGCGCGACGCCGGCTTCCAACTCCTTCCCGAACAACGCCTCCGGTGGCCCCGGTTCGGCCGCCGGGACACCGCCCGCCGCCGCCACCGGACCCGCTCCCGCGGTCGCGCCGACGCCGGAAAGCGTGGCGGCTGCGAAGAACCTCGCCGAATCGATCGACATCCCCAAATTCGCGGGCGCGGGGGCGCTGGGTGCTCTCATTCCCTTGGTAGCGCTGGTGATCCTGGCGACGCTCCCGTCCGCGACGGCGTATCTCGCGGCGGGCAGGCCGGTTCCGACCTGGCTGACCAGGGCGATGGCCGAGATCGGCGCGGCGTTCGCGATGCTGTTCGCTCTCTTGCGGCGTAAGTCTTCGGGTGGCGTCGCGTGAGCACTCCTGTGGAAGACCGGCAGTCCGCGCCGGAAGACGTCGAAGAGAAGCAGTTCCTGCGGTTCGGCCCCGGCTGGATCGGCGCGGTCATCTTCGCCTGGCTGGTCACCACCCTGGTGGCACTGGCGCTGGTCGTCTACGCGCTGGGGCCGATGTTGCAGTCGGGTGATCAGCGAAAGGCGCTGACCGGGATCCGGGGCGAGATGGACGTGGCGCTGGGTGCCAGCCAGAGCCTGTTCGGGGCCACGCCGCCCGCCAAACCGGTCGAGTTCGGCAAGCCGGTCGCCGTCTTGGAGATCCCCGTCCTGAAGGTGCAGCAGGTCGTCATCGAGGGCGCGTCGAGCGGCGAGACCGCTTCCGGGCCCGGCCACGTGCCGGGGACGGCCGGGCTGGGACAGCCGGGCAACGCCGTGATCGCCGGTCGCAACGCCGGTTTCGGCGGCCCGTTCGGTTCGCTCGACATCCTGGAGAAGGGGGACGAGATCGTCGTCGCCACGACGCAGGGCAAGTCCGTCTACCGGGTGACCGAGAAGGCCACCCGGCCCCTCGACGAGGGGGCTGACTACGGCAAGACCGAAAACGACCGGCTGACGCTGGTGACGTCGGCGTCGTGGTGGCCACTGGCTTCGGAAGAGGCGACCGTGGTGACCGCCGTCCTGGAGGGCAGGCCGTTCAAGCCGACCCTGCAGAACGGCAGGGCGGACGCGCAGGACGGCCGGACCGGTGACGGCGACGCGTGGGCCGGGCTGGTGCTGGCCTTCGGCGGATTCGTGGCGGCGGCGGCCGGGGCGACTTTCCTTTATCGCCGCTGGCGTCCCGTTTCGACCTACGTCATCACCGGGCCGGTCCTGCTCACTCTCGGCGCGCTCGCGGCCTTGGCGCTTTGGCGGCTATTCCCGGCTTGGGCGTAATCCAGGATTTCGGTCTTTTCGGACCGAACTCGCTCTCAGGATGTGGATCTTCGCCCGTTCCCGACTTTGGTCGGTGGACTCGTCACCGATAGCTCTTTAGATTCTCCCCATTACACCCGGTCAGGGGTAATCCATTCGGGCAACCGAAGGAATTCTTCTGACGGAGTGTCATGCCGCCAGTGCGCTTTTAGCCGGAGCGCGACTGGATTGCTGAACACAGGGAGAGTTCGATGAGCAGATTCAGCCGAGTGGTCACATGCTCGGTTCCGGTCGCGGTCGGCGCGTTGCTGCTGTCGACCGCGGTTTCCGGTGCCCAGCCGTCGGAGGAGGCCCGGACCCAGGCCGGGATCACCGCACTGCAAAGCATCAAGCAGAGCCTCACCCCGGCTGAGCGGAAGCAGTCGAGCCAGCTCGTCATCGAGAAGCGCCTCCGCGCCGACAGGGGCCTGGCCGGCAAGCTTCCCGAGTACAAGACCGGGCTGGGCGTGAGCAACGCCGGTACCGTCGCGGTGGACATCAAGGGCGTCGGCCAGTCGCTCGTGGACGCCGTCAAGGCGGCCGGTGGCACCGTGCGCTACGCCTCGCCCGCCGGCGCGGTCCGCGCCGACCTCCCGCTGAAAGCCGTCGACGCGATCGCTGGTCGCGGCGACGTCGCCGAGGTCAAGGCCGCTTCCCAGGCGATGACCTGGAACGAGTCCGCGCCGCAGGACCGCCGTCAGACCACCGCCGCCAACGCGGCCGCCGCGCTCCAGGTCGCCGAGGGCGACAAGGCGCACGGCAACGACACCGCCCGCACGAAGTACGGCGTCAACGGCGCGGGCCAGAAGGTCTGCGTGCTCTCGGACGGCATCAAGTCGCTCCAGGCGTCGCAGACCGCCGGTGAGCTCCCGGCCGTCGACGTCCTCCCCGGCCAGGCAGGCAGCGGTGACGAGGGCACCGCGATGCTGGAGATCATCCACGACATGGCGCCCGGCGCCGCGCTCGGTTTCGCGACCGCGTTCACCAGCGAGCAGAGCTTCGCCGACAACATCCGCGCGCTGCGCACCACCGGCAAGTGCACGATCATCGTCGACGACGTCTCCTACTTCGACGAGTCGCCGTTCGAGGACGGCCCGGTCGCGAAGGCCGTCAACGACGTGACCGCCGCGGGCGCGCTCTACTTCTCCTCCGCGGGGAACTCGGGCAACCTCACCGACGGCACCAGCGGCTACTACGAAGGCGACTTCCGCGGCTCCAGCACCAAGATCTCCGGGATCACCGGCACGCCGCACGACTTCGACCCGAGCGGCACGACCCAGCTGTACAACGCGCTTTCGCCCGGTTCGCTCGGCCGTTACGTCACCCTGTTCTGGTCCGACCCGTGGGGCAAGGCCACCAGCGACTACGACCTGTTCGTCCTGAACTCGGCCGGTTCGGTCGTCGCCTCCAGCGAGGGCTCGCAGAACGGCACGCAGAACCCGTACGAGATCGCCCAGGTCCCGGCCACCGGCTCGGGCTTCAAGGTCGCCGTGGTCAAGTACAGCGGTGCCGACCGGTTCATCGCGCTCAACGTGATCCGCGGCCGCTTCGTCGACTCCGGCTCGCTGAAAGCCTTCAGTACCAACGGTGTCACGTCCGGCCACTCGGCAGCTGTCAACGCCTTCAGTGTCGCGGCCGCCCCGGCCGCCGGTGCCTTCAGCCGTGCGCTCGAGACCGGTGACCCGGCGAACCCGACCGGCCCGTTCCCCGGCCTGTTCACCGGCGCCAGCAAGTGGGAGCGGTTCACTTCGGACGGTCTGCGGCACCAGTTCTACAACCCGGACGGTTCGGCGATCACCCCCGGCAACGTGTCCTCGACCGGTGGTGCGACGCGGAACAAGCCGGACATCACCGCGGCCGACGGCGTCGCGACCTCGGTGAGCGGCTTCCAGCCGTTCTTCGGGACCTCCGCCGCCGCGCCGAGTGCCGCCGCCATCGCGGCGTTGCTGTTGCAGGGCAAGCCGACCGCCACCCCGGCGCAGATCCGGACGGCGCTGACGTCGTCCGCGATCGACCTCGGCGCCCCGGGCTTCGACCCGGTGACCGGCGCCGGCGTGATCATGACCGGTCCGGCGCTCGACGCGCTGGATGTCGCCCCGAAGAAGTAACACGACAGCGAGAAGAACGGCCCGGTGCGCGCGAGCACACCGGGCCGTTCTCGTTGCTAGTTCAGCAGAGTCAGGACTTGACGCAGGACAGGCCGTTCGGGCCCGAGACGGTCAGGAAGCCGAACTGCTTGATCTTGGCGGCGTACGCGCCACCGCACAGGCGGCTGGCGGTCGAGGCCGAGTCACCGTTGTCGAAACCGACGGCGCGCTTGGCCTGGTCGTAGCTCGGGGTGCGGCTGTCGACCACGTTGAAGACGCTGCGCGAGCCCAGGAACGCGGTGGTGAACGCCGGGGTGTAGCTACCGGCGGAACCGGCGACCGGGGAGCCGTTGAAGCCGGCACCGGTCAGCGGGTTGACGGTGAAGCCCGCACGCTTGTCCGGGGTCACCGCGTTGCCCTGCGCGATCCACTGCGCGATGGAGAACGGCGCGATCGCCCGGGAGCGGTCGGCGGCGGCGATGGAGTTGCCGTCGTGCTCCTGGAAACGCTTGATGGTGACCGGCTTGGTGGTCGGGTCGAAGCCGAGGACGGTGCCGGTGAAGAAGCTCAGCGTGCCGGAACCGGTCTGCGGCAGGTAGACGACGATGGCGGCGTTGGCGCCACCGACCTGGTTCCAGTTGGTGATGGTTCCGGAGTAGATGCCGCGCAGCTGCGCCAGCGTCAGGGACAGGCCGGCGCCCGAACCGGTGGCCGAGGAGGCCCAGGTGACACCGTCGGTGGCGAAGGCGAAGAACTCGAAGGTCGACGGGTCGGACGAGCTACGGGCCGAGGACGACCGCGCGATGTCGATCTTGCCGTCGAGCGCCTCGGCCGAAGCCTTCAGCGCCGCCTTGCCCTGCGAGGAGCCGTTCGGGGCCGGGTTGCTCGTGCTGTAGACGACCTGGTCGGCGAACGGGTCGGCCGGGACGGTGAACGTCTGGGTGCCGGTGAGCAGCGGCGGCACGTTGACGTAGTTGTCGGGGTCGGTGTTCCAGGCCGCCTTGGACGCCGCGGTGTTGGCGTCGGCGAGGATCGCGCCGGTGATGTCAGTGGTGGTGTCCGAGCCGGCCGCGGCGATGACCTCTTCGAGGCCGTTGGCCGGGGCGACCGCCGAGGCGGTGCCGGTCAGGGTGAGGCAGGCACACGCGGCGATCGCGGTGGCGCCGAGAAACCGAGTGGTACGAGCACGCATCTTGTTTGCACTCTTTCTCTAGTCCCCAAGTCGTCACGGGATTCCGTGACTTGCCGTAATCCTCGCTCTGTAACACTGTCCTGCGCCGGTGCTTCGCGTTCCCGCCCGACGTCTTGGTGGTTAATCTCCGGGGAACGCACTTTCCGTGATCGGTCGTCACGGAAAACGATTCGGTGAATTATCGGCGGAATTGCGGCGGTATTTCCGGCGCCAATCGGCTATGGTCTCGATCCCTTCACCGATCGTCGCCTCGGTGGTGGCGGACCGGAACCGGTCGAGCCCGCGCTGCGCCTCGATACGCCGCCCGTACGCGTGGCTGGCGATCGCCACGATCCGGTCGTCCGTATGCAGGCGCCAGCGCCAGCGGCCGCCGCTGAGATGACTGAAATCGCTGGTCAGCTCGGCGATGTGGGTGCTGAGCCAGGTGATCGCGACAAGGCATTCCTCGGCCCGTGGATAGTCGGCGGGGGCCGAACCCAGCGACACGTTGTTGCCGCCGAGCAGACGCCATCGGATGGTCTCTTCGCCGGTCTGGACCAGCTGGAATCGTGGATTCTTCTTCATTGCGCACCGCTCCGGCGACGCTGTGAACGGTGTGAATTCCCCCTGGGCACATCTGTGGAATCGCCTCGATGTGGTGAAGGGGTTACCGGTTTTCGTGAAGGCGCGACGGCCGCCGGGTGAACGTTTCCCTTCGGCGGGTGCCCGCTAGTCTGAACGGACGCGGGTAATCGGAAAACAATCACCGAGCCGGATCGGTCCGGCACGGTCTGCGAGGAGGATCGATGGGCAACGGCAAGACCGCGGTCGTCACCGGGGCGGGCTCCGGGCTTGGCCGGGAGATCTCCCGCGCGTTACTCGGCGCGGGCTACCGGGTCGCACTCGCGGGCCGCCGCGCGGACGCGCTGGCCGAGACCGCGGGCGGGGACGCGAAAGCGCTTCCCGTGCCCACCGATGTCGCCGATCCCGATTCCGTCGCCGCGCTGTTCGAGGCGGTGCGCGCGAAGTGGGGGCGGCTGGATCTGCTGGTGAACAACGCGGGCGTGTCGGTGGGCGGGACGGTCGACGAACTGTCCTTCGCGGACTGGAAACGCGTCGTCGACACCAACCTGACCGGAATGTTCCTGTGCGCGCAGCAGGCCGTGCGGCTGATGAAGGAGCAGGACCCGCGCGGTGGCCGGATCGTCAACAACGGTTCGATCTCCGCGTACGCCCCGCGTCCCGCGAGCATCGCCTACACCGCGACGAAACACGCGGTCACCGGGCTGACGAAGTCGATCTCCCTCGACGGCCGGGCCTGGAATGTCGCTTGTGGACAGATCGACATCGGCAACGCCGCCACCGAGATGACGCTGCGGATGGCCGACGGCGTCCCGCAGGCCGACGGGAGCGTCAAGGCCGAACCGACCTTCGACGCACGGCATGTCGCGGACGCCGTGCTGTACATGGCAGGGCTGCCGCTGGACGCGAACGTCCAGTTCCTGACCGTCACGGCGACCACGATGCCGTACATCGGGCGGGGTTAGCCCGTCGAACTGGTGCTTCGTAGCTGCCCGGCGATGGGAACCCGGGCTCGTCTCGGTGCCCTCGTGCTGGATGGCGGGTGAGTGACGGGGGAGGATTTGGGACACTGAACCTCAAGTCGCCGAAAAACGGCAACGTCCTACCGTGGCCGCGTGATCCAAAACTGTCGGTGGCCGGTTGTAGGTTCCTTTGTGTGGACATTCACAAAGCCGCGTCTGTGGCACTACTCCAAAACACAGCCGATCCGAGAGTCTTGGAGGAAGTCAATGCGTCGTTGATGTTGTTGGATGACGGGGATTCTGTTGCTGTGGCGGTTGCGGCGTCGGAGGGGATCGCGCGTCTGGAAGCGGTCCGGTTCCGCGCCTTGGCGCAGCTGTCGCGTCATCGCGAGGGCGCGCGAAGTGTCACACAGGAGGTCGCTTTCGCGTTGTCTCTTGTGGACAGTCATGCGGGTGAGATGGTCGCTGCCGCCGACGCGTTGACCACCCGCCTGCCCCGCACCCTGAACCTGATGGACCAAGGGAAGGTGAGTGGTTTCGGGGCGATGAAAGTCGCCGCCGCGACCGCGTGGCTGTCGGACAAGGATGCCCTGGCCGCGGATGCTCTGCTGGAGGATCGCCTGCCGGGGAAGAATTCCGAGCAGATCCGGAAAGCGGCGAGTTATGTGGCGACGACGGTTGACCGGGAAGGCGCGGACAAGCGTGCCGAGCACCACCGTGACGGCCGTCGGTTGGCGGTGCGGCAGGGTGAGACAGGGGTGGCGTCGATTGAGGTCGAGGACGGCCCCGTCGAGAAGGTGACCGCCGCCTACAGCCGGATTGACCGTCAAGCACGGGCCCTCAAAACCGGGGCCGAAACCCGGACCCTGGACCAGTTGCGTGCCGATGTCGCCCTCGATCTCCTGCTCGGCGGCCAGGGCGGGGTGAGCGAACGCACGGAGGTGTTCCTGTATATGGATTTGTTCACTTATCTCGGGTTGAATGATGATCCGGCGGAGCTGGCCGGGCACGGTCACCTTCCGGCGTCGCTGGCCCGGCATATCGCGACCGGGCCGAACACGGTGTTGCGCCGGATCGTCACTGATCCGTTGTCCGGGCAGGTGCTGGACTTGGGCCGGGACCGGTACCGGCCCACCGCGGGACTTGGCGAGTTTGTCCGGGTGCGGGATCGTGAGTGCCGAAGACCCGGTGTGCGCCACGAGGCGCTGTCAATCAATGTGGAGGTGAAAGACCTGCACCATTGTTATGTCGCATCATAGCGGTGATAGCTGAGGGCAGCGGAACCAGGAGACGCTGGGGAAGCGGGAGCAGCCCTGA
>NZ_JADNQM010000065.1:0-23828 GCF_046269425.1 Amycolatopsis sp. cmx-11-12
GACTGGAACGCGTCCAACACCACGCATCGTCTAGCGTTTACCCAAGTGGGATGCTCGATGATGTCGCACATCCACAGCAAATTGAGTTGGGTGCGCAAGAAATTCGGGTGCACAGATCCTCACTGCGGACCTCGATTTCGGGTTCTTGCGGGTCCGCCGCCGCGGAATCCCGGCCGGCCCAGCCGCCCGCATGAGTTTGGCGACCGTCTTGCGGCTGACCATGATGCCCATCGCCAGCCGCAGTTCGGCGTGCACCCGTGGTGCGCCGTAGGTGCCGTGGGACCGGTTATGGACCACGGCGATCACCCCGGTCGTCCACTCCCGACGCAACGCCGCCCGCGAAGTCGGCCTCGAGCGCCACTCGCAGAACCCGCAATGACTCACTCCAGCAGCCAGCAAGCCAGCTTGACCGGTAATCCCCCGCTCCGCGAACCGGGGCGACTACCGGGAACGCCCTTTGGTTCGCCCTTCAGCTCCTCGTAGATCCTCGAGGCCTCGTGCAGGAGCGCCAGCTCGGTCTCCAACTGGCGGATCCGTCACTTCGCCGCCACGAGATCGGCGTGCTCGGTGCTGCTCGCCCTGGACGTTCACCGTGGTCGACGAGGTCCTGCTTGACCCAGTTGTGCAGGCAGGACTTGCTGATCTCGAGCTCATGTGCCGTCTCCCAGACCGACCTGCCAGCCCGGACCAGAGCTACCGCCCGAGCCTGGAACTCAGCGGGATAAGCATTCGGCATGATCGACAGCCTTCCAGACGACAAGTCATCGACTCCACAAACCCGAGTCCGTCGTCTGGGGCAACGCCACCGTGCCCGGTGAATGAGGGGGTGGAAGCTCACCGGCTACCGCACACTCACCTTGCCGCTACAAACACAAGGCCGGACACTTCCTCGCCTTCCTGCGCCTCGGCACAGCCCTGGCCTGCCACCAGAAAATACGCAAAACACCACGTGAGAACACGCTCTTAATCACAAAGGGGCCTGCCGTCCAATTCACCCTTCGAAGCAAGGTAGACAGCAGGACGAACAAATCTTCGCTCTAGATGGGTTATGCGGCGACGAGATCGATCCGGATTGTCATCTCTGCGACCTTTTCGCTTGCAGAGTTGGCCGATACATAGAAAGCGTACTCGGCAGATGAAGACTCGATACGCTTTGCCCGCATCCGCACTGTCTCACCTGCCGGGACCAGCCGGTGTGCATCAAAACTGACACCCCGTGTGAGCCAGCGAGCACCCTGCATACCTGTGTACGCCTCGAGCGTGTGACTGACAAGACGGCTCATGGACGCACCGAGGACGGCCACCGGCATCGCTGGATAGCCGTCGAAGTGCCCCGCACAGTCACCAGGCTCGGCTTTCACGTCAGCGGTCATCGTCTCACCGTCGTGCGTCACTCTGTGTAGTAGCAGGGCAGTCGTGTAGGGTTCTCTGCGTAAGGACCCGGGAGGAGGTCAGGCCGGCGTAGGCGCGCAAAAATTTTGCCGAAAGCTTCTTCCGTGAACGACGTATAGTCCACGTCAATGCGAGCGACCGGACGGCCGGTGGTAGCAATGAGAGTTGTGTGAGCATAGGCGTTGCGGGAGTCGCGGAATCCACCGGTGGCGTAGCCAATGAAGGAGTCACTGCTGCACGCTGGAGTTGTGACCAGCCAGGCGATATCGCAGTGGGTGGCGAGATAGTAGCGGCGACGGTCATCCGGCGCCACCGAGGCAACGGCACACGAGCCGAGGATAGCTGTGTGGCGTGCGGCTTCGGCGGCCGTGATCGGGCCAAGCTCGTACGTGGCTGGTAGCTCTACGGGGATCGTGGCAGTGGTTTCTCCGGGTGCGATCTCGTGGAGATTTTGCAACGCGAAGTACGGTTCACGAACGCATATTCGAGCGTAGAGGGCGTTGCGGTTCGTTGAGTTGATATTCACCCGGTTCAGTCTTCCAGGAATTACTGGTCGTCGATACCGGCATTCGAATCAAGCACGCGGGCAAGTTCATCACGGTGCGTTGCGGGACCTGGCCCGACGTACGGCAAGCGGTCACCCGCTACCAGACTCCGACCGTCCAGTCAGCGTAAAGCGAGACCGCGTCAGCCATGAGTCGGAAATCGCAGAATGTCACCGCAGCCGAGGGGAGTCAATGAATGGCGAGTCCGACTGAGGTCAGAGATATCATGCTTAACTGACTGGACCGACTTCCTCCACCTGCGGCGAGGATTGTTCCGGCAATACAGGACACCTCACCCGAAGAACAGAAAGATGAGACTACTGCAATCACCTCCGATGTACTCCTAATCTCAGCGGAATACGATACATTGATCAGACGCTTCTCTAGCGCCTGGGTGCTGGGTGCTGGGTTCGAAATTCACGTTGATGAATCCGGAGGCTAGCGCGTTGTTCCCGTCTTTTTTGGACGCGGGCTTTGGGGCCGTAACAGAATGATCTTGGGTGTGGTTTGATGCCGTGTCTCGTTGATCTGTGGGAACGGATTGGGCCGTTGTTGCCGCGGGTGGAGCGTCGGTTCCGGCATCCGGGCGTAAGCGGTTGGACGACCGCAAGGCGTGGTGCGGGATCATGTTCGTGCTCTATCCCGCGATCCCGTGGGAGTCCCTACCGCAGAAGCTGGGCTATAGGTCGGGTATGACGTGCTGGCGCCAGCTGCGTGACTGGACCGAGGCCGGTGTGTGGCAGCAGTTGCACGAGTTGCTGCTGGCGGAGTTGCACGCGGCGAACCTGCTGGACTGGTCGCGGGTGGTCGACGGGTCGCATGTGCGGGCGTTAAAAGGGGCAGGAGACCGGCCCCTAGCCCGGTCGATCGAGCCCGTATCGGGTCCAAGCACCATGTTGATCACCGACGGTACCGGGATCCTGCTGGAGGCTACTCTGACCGGCGGGAACCGGCATGACGTCACCCAGCTGATGCCGTTGATCCACGCGATCCTGCCGGTCCGGGGCCGGCCAGGGCCACCGCGGCGACGGCCACGACGGATCTACGCCGACCGGGCCTACGACCACGACAACAACCGCCGACTTGTCCGCGCCACGGGAATCACCCCGGTCATCGCCCGCCGCGGCCAGGAGCACAGCTCCGGCCTCGGTGTTTCGCGAACAATAGAGGGGGATCTGCACGGGAATATCCTGCGGGCACCAGCCCGCCAGGGAGGCAAGATTTCCGTGCTCGCCGAACTGTCCCAGGAGATCGACATCGACTGGGGCCGCTCGCTCGCCATCGTTGACTCCTCGGGAGATGCCGATGTACTCGGCGCAGTCGGCTTCCCTGTCGCTTTCCGACCCTGATGCGCAACTTCGACAGGTAGCTCAGAAACAAAGATGGACCGTCGCTACCCGTGACGACGTGCTGCGACGCTGTCATACCTTGCTCCACCACAACCACAACAACACGGATTCCACGCTTCGCGCTAAGACGCCGAAGAGTCGTCCGGAGCCATGTTGACAGCAAGTTGTTTCTCCGCGCTGGCGGCGCCGACACCAGCACCGCCAAACCAACCACAACCAACGAAGAAACACCAAATGCCACGAAATGCGACTGGTACTAGCCAAGTTGAGCGGCCCCGGTCCTTCCGGACAGCGGACCAACTAGAGTTCGTGTCTGGAAGAGAGGGTGTCCGTGTCTATGAAGAGTCGTCGGTCGTTTACTCCTGAATTCAAGGAGGAGACGGCGAAATCGGTGGTCGAGTCGACACGTCCTGTCGCGGCGGTCGCTCGGGAAATCGGTGTCAGTGAGCAGACCCTGCGCAATTGGGTTAACGCGTATCGCCGCGACCACGCCGCCGATGAGCCACCATTGACGATCTCAGAACGTGCCCGGTTGCGGGAACTGGAAAAAGAAGTCCGGGAACTGCGCGCGGAACGTGAGTTCCTGGGAAAAGCCGCAGCCTTCTTCGCCAGCGACTATCGGTAACAGAACTCTACGAGTTCATCGACGCGGAGAAGGACGTCTTCAGTCAGGCCATGGGAAGACCGTTGCCTGTCGTGACAATGTGCTCATGGCTTGAAGTGTCGAAATCGGGATTCTATGAATGGCGTACTCGGCCGGAATCAGAGACCGCCCGGCGCAGGCAGTATCTCGCCGGGCTGATCACCAAGATCTTCACCGACTCGGACGAGACCTACGGTCACCGCCGCATCCACGCCCAGCTCGAGCGCCAGGGCGAGCGGTGCACCCCCGAACTGGTCCGCCAGATCATGCGAGGCCAGGGCCTGGAACCCTGCCAGCCCAAGCCCTGGCGGCCGGCACTGACCGACGGCGGCCCGGCGATCCTGCCGGACCTGCTACGCCGGAACTTCAGCGCGGACGCGCCATGCGAGAAAATGGTCGGGTCGGGTAGCCCGGGGGAATCACACCCCCGGGCTCCCACCGAACCCGGCGTGACAGTCTCCCGTCACCGGGCTCTTGTCGCCCTGATCACCAGAACGCGCGAGTCCAACGCCAACGTGCGAACATCCGCGGATAACGCGTTGTGATGTCCACCCAGCACTTCTTGGCTTTCTTGAACCCAGCTAACCGTTTGTACTTTCTGCGGATCCAGCGCACCAGTCAGGCGTTGATGCGCTTGAGGAGCGAATGCAGCTCGGTGCGATAGAAGGCACCGTAGTACTGCATCCAGCCTCGCACAATCGGATTCAGCGTCTGTGCGAGTCGCGCGAAGGTGCGGCCGGTGCGACGGTGAAGCCGCCAGCGGCGGACTTCCCCACTGATCTTCTTGAGGGCGTCCTTGCTGATCGCCGGTCCGAAACCAGTGAAATTGACACCCTGTTTGCTTCGCACCTGACGTGCGCGGAACGTGAACCCCAAGAACGTGAACGACGTGTGCTCATACGAGCTCCGCCGGTTGCTGTCCTTGCAGTACACGATCCAGGTCTTGCCCGGGTGTAACCGCAACCCGACCTCCTCCAACCGGTTCCCGATCGCCTCGGCAAGTTCCTGCGCCTGGCGTTCGCTGACGCAGTGCACCACCGCGTCGTCCACATATCGTTCGAACCGAACGTCCGGATACTTCCGAGCCATCCACGTGTCGAACGCGTAGTGGAGGAACAGGTTCGCCAGCACGGGCGACACCGCCGATCCTTGCGGAGTACCGCGATCCCGCTGCCGGACCGTGCCATCGGGCAGTTGCAGCGGCGCTTCGAGCCACCGCCTCACATACAACAGCCCCCAGCGGGCTTCGGTGTTCGCTTCGACCGCTTTCACGAGGAGGTTCCAGGGCACGCTGTCGAAGAACTTCTCGATGTCCAAATCCAGGACCCAATCAGTCTTCCAGTTGCGCTCCCGACACGCCGCCACCGCGTCCAGCGCCGAGCGTTTCGGGCGGTAACCGAAGGAATCCGGATGGAAGATCGGTTCGACCTTCGACTCCAGATGTTTGGCCACCACCGTTTGCGCGACTCTGTCCGAAACAGCAGGAATGCCCAGCACCCTGGTGCCCCCTCCATGCGGCTTCGGTATTTCCACCGCTCTCACCGGAGGTGGAAAGTAGCTTCCCGAGGACATCCTGTTCCAGATCCGGAAGAGACTATTCTTCAGGTCCTTCTCGAAGTCCTCGATCGAGCAGCCATCCACACCCGGTGCACCCCTATTGGCCTTGACCTTCTCCCAAGCCTCCCATACTTCCCACTTCGAAATATCAAACGGTTTGCCTGACGACTTCAACTCGTTCACGCGACTCCTTCCGGGAAACAGCCCGGTTGATCGAATGAACACAGCCACGGACGACCCGGCCCCTTCGCTCCGCCCCCATTACAGAGGTTTCATCACTACTACGAACCGGTCCGTCGGCGCACCCCGCAACGGTGCTCAATCCCTTACGGTTTCCTGCCGCTTGGAACACTCCCTCTCGCCATCCAACGCGGACGGCAGTGTCAGGGCACGCCTTCCCACGTTCCGCGTGAAAGCCGCAAACCGGGCTCGCGTCGCCTCCATGCCGGGCACCACCTGGCCAATAAGCGGGCTCCCGCCAGGCTGATCCTGAAGCCATATCTACACCCTCAGTTTTGATGCCATCTCATAAGTTTTCGACACGTCCGCAGCGATTCGCTTGCGCTCGCCTTCCCGGTCCCCACCTGACGCATCTCGTGCGCCTTTTCCTCATCGTTCACCACGACGGTCTTCAGCCAACGCAGCATGAGGCGGTTTGAAGCCTCCCCCCACAGGGCGACTCCGAAGGGCCACAAAACCTTCATCTTCCACGCAGCACCGCATCCAGCAAGGCACCTACCTACATCTCAAACCTCGCCTTCAGCGTTCGTGGCACACCGATATCACCTACATTCCCACCTGGGAAGGATGGATCTATCTGGCGACCGTCATCGACTGCCACACCAAAGCGGTCATCGGATGGGCCATGGACGACAACTACCGAACACCCCTGATCGAGAAAGCCATCCACATGGCCGTCCGGAACTACTCAATCAAACCCGGAGCGATATTCCACACCGACCGCGGCAGCAACTACATGTCCGCCCAATTCGCGAACACACTCCGATCTCTCGGCATCCGGCACTCCGTCGGCCGCACAGGAATCTGCTACGACAACAGCATGGCCGAATCATTCTTCGGCGCCTCAAAAACGAGCGAGCCCATCGAGTGATTTACACAACACGAAAACAGGCCATCGCGGATATCGCCGCATACATAGAACTGCGCTACAATAACCAACGTCTCCACTCAGGACTCGACTACAAGCCCCCCAACGAGGTCTACACCGAGTACCTAAACCGGCAGCAAGCAGCGTAGGCCAAGCCACCAAGAAGCTGTCCGGGAAGATCGAGGCCCCTCAAGTTGACTGTGTGAACTTCGGTGTTGGGTGACACGGCGCAGCATATTTGGGCTTTTCGTTTGATGCCGCGCTGATGGAGACGTGGTCGCCCTGTTACCGAGTCACGGTCAGGCTCCCGAAGGAACGGGTAACTGCGAAACTGCCGATCCCAGCCGAGAAATTGATGGCTCCGGTCCGGAACGAGCCGACGGCCAGCGGGCTGATGGTGATTTTGTATCGATTGGGACCGCTTGTGGGGCAGGTGGCGGTCTTGGAACTGGTACCAGTGACCAGGCCTTGAGCGACTGCCACACCAATGCGCGCGAGAACAGACGCGCATTCATAGGTACCTGACACGGTCACAGCGCCATCGTCGAGGGTAGCCGAGTCTGCAGCGATCACCGTGTTCTGCGTGGCCTGCCCTTTCTGGGGCGACCTGAATCCCTCTTGCGTGGCTACGGGCGCCTGTCCGGGCGAGCTGGGGTTGGCAAGCACGGCATGCCAGCGCACCGGGTTTCCGATGGCCCATGCGCGCGGAGTCGGGGTCAGGGCTCCCGTGATCGCGTGCCCGGTGGTCGGGCAGGCCACGGACACGGTTTGCCTACCGCTAGCGATGCTGACGGTGCCGGAGGAATTCCACTGCGTCGCGCTCACCTGGAGGTCGGCCGAGCCGGTGCCAGCACAGCTGACGGTGCCACTGAAAAGTAGTTTTCCTGCCCTGTCGACCGAGCCGAACAGCAGGTTGAGGGTGTTGCCCGGCCCTGTGGCCGCCTGTGCCGGGGCGACAGAGGCTGCCACGACAACCGCTGCTATCGGCACGACCAGGGCTAACTGCGCAAACAGTCGTTTCGGAATACGCATCGCACACCTCCACAAATCTGACACCGGCGCAGCCTGAGGCCACTGTGACGTAAATCACAACAGTCCACTCTGGACCGAGCAACGTGAAAGCAGCCATCGTTCGGCAGGCCCCACCGTCGACATGGTCGCAGTCGTCATTTCCGGTACCATAGGAATCCCAGATAGACCGTCCGCATTGGACACACGAAGCCGCGGAAAGATCACTCGTCCTAGGTAACGGACGGCCTATCAGACACCTCGGATAACACTAACCGGGCATCCGATTCACCGGATCGCGGGGCCGGAAGGTCGTCGACAGCTGTCATCCGCAGAGCTGAACGCCAGTGCGGGTCAAGTCTCATCGAGATGGCTGGTCTGCGAAAGCAGAGGCCCTTCGGGTACTGGCAGGGATGCGGCGAAGGCCTGTCAGCCCTGACGGGCAAGAGCACGTATTGACGGTGTCATGTACGGCTTTTGGCTGTTGCTGAGGCGGATTCGGCAGCGTCGCGCGCGTGAGCACTTCGGAGGATCAACAGCGCGTTGTCGAGCTGGACGCCGACGAGCTCAGCTCGACCGCGGGCCCGGAAGCCTCGTTCAGCCAGGGCAGCAAGCTCGGCGGGATAGTCGAACCGGCGGCGCAGCACGTCCCACTTCTTTGACGATTCACCGAAGGAGTCGGTCTCGGTCAGCCAGCGGGCGAAGTGCTCCACCAGGCGCTGCTGACATTGGTCGTTCCAGAATGCTTTGAGGTGATCGACGCGACACGTATCAGAAGCGTCGGCCGTCCCGGCGGCTTCCAGATAGTCGCTGAAGGCTGGGTGTCCTGCGCGACGGGCCCCGTCAAAAGCCTGCTTGTACTCATCAGGCGCAACGCCAGTTGAGTCCATGAACGAGCCGAACGTTTGACGCTTCATATGTCCACTCCAGGAAGCCGGGGTACTTTCCAGCCCCGCTGGAGCGGGGAACGACGAGAACTATACGCCTGCGGTGCCTGTCAGGTCGTCGCGCCCGTGCTCACCTGCCTGGGCGTTCCAACATTGCGTCAGCGGCGTGGGGATCGAATCAGTTTTCCAGGCAGAGAGAGTTCCCGATGTCGATGGCGACGAGGCAGTGCCGGAGGTGCCGCGCAAGATGCGGTCGAAGGTGTTGGGATACCTCCTCGGGGGTACAGAACGTCCAGCTTTTCACCTCGCCGTCGGGCGCACAGTGGCGATCTGCTCGTCGGTGTGAATGGCACCGTCGAAGACGTAGCTGGCCAGGGTGGCTCGGCCGTCGGGTTGTGGTGGAACCCGGTCGGTCACGAGGTGGGGCCGATCCGGAGATCGATGCAGAGTTCTTCTTTGGCCTCGCGGCGAGCGCACGCAAGGGGCGCCGAGCGTGCAGCCGGTGCCGATGTGGACGTTGTCGGCGACCTGGGCGTAGTGCAACACTCGGGTGCAGTCTCCAAAAATGCGTGCGCCGGAAGCGAAGTGGACGCTGGGCTCGGCGAGCGGGTGGCCGGCGCATGGGCAAAGACCAGCTCCCCGTCCTGGCGAGACTCAACACCGAGCTGCCCGGCGAACCTGTCGCTGCCGTGCACGAGACGCTGCCCGACGACCTTGCTCCGAAGATATAGGCCCTGCTCGACGACCGCTTGCCCCGCTTCCTCGAGGTCGGCGCGAACATCGCCGTTGGCGGGCAGCTCACGCAGTTGACCGGTCTGCGAGACGATCAGGTGGTTCGGCCGTCGTCCGAACCTTGCTTGTCGTCTCCTGACTCAAGTGCGTCGGCAATCAACCGGTGCAGCGCGTTCCGCCGCTCTCACCAGTCCAACTCTTCCTTGCTGATTTCCAGCGCCTTGATGATCAAGCCCACGCCTTTCGGCGAGTCGTCGTGCAGGGTTTTCACCTTGCCGTCGACGGTGACCTCGACCTGCTTGTCCTGGTGCCGGGTGAACAGCTTTCCCAGCCTGGCGGCCAAGACCGTGCCAGCGCCACCCGCACCAGCCGCTGCGACCACGACGACCCACCCCCTGGGACGCGCCACGCACATGGGGGACGTATCCTCGCTCGACGCTCCTTGTCACATCGTCCCGGCCGTCCAGCAAGGTCCGTATGGACTTTGCCCCCATCGGGGTCCTCAGGCGCGTGATGGCTGAGCCTGGCGCCCCGGCTCAGGTAGACCATGCCGTCGACAGCCTCCAGAACATGTCTGTCGCCATCCCCGCAGCTGATGTCGGCCTGCATGCCGCCACGTCGAGAGGCGGAGATATGTACGCGAATGGCGCGCTCGCCGGCGTCGATGCTCATCTCCCCAGTCTGGCTGGCCGACAAACCTCCAGCCGGGCACGAACACGCTGTCGATGACACCGAACTGAAAGAGCCCGCCGACCGCCTCGACCATTGGAGCTCCGGCCTGCCCACCAGCTTGAAAATCCGGCACGCCAGACGGGCGGGTCAGCCCGGCAAGGTCCAGCCAGTGGGTCGAAGTCTCGCCGAACAGGTACTTGGTCGCACTTTTAGTGCGACATGCCCACTGAAAGTGCGAACTACGTAGATTGCGTGCGGATCATCCGCTCTGCAGGAGGCTTCTCATGTTCGCGCTCTTTGTGCGGTTCGAGTTTGACGCCCACGCCGCGGCGGCTGGGTTTGATGACCTGGTCGCGAGGACACTGCCGCTTATCGAGGCCCACGCGCCGGGAACGGTGAAGTACCTCGTACACGATCAAGGAGGCACCGTTGTCTCGCGCGTTCTACGAGCTCTACGCGGACCGCAACGCGTTCGACGCCCACGAGCGGCAGCCACACGTTGAGACGTTTCTCGCCGAACGCGAGCGCTACGTGAAGAGCCACCGGAGCGATCTGGACAGCCTCGTCGAACCCGAACGCCTGCTCGCCTACAACGCCGGCCGCGACGCAGCCGAATACGTCGTCGACACCGATAGCCTCCCCCTCAGCCCAGTCTCCGGCGGCACCTTCCTGGTGGGCACCACCGCATAAGGCCACGTGCTCCGGTCGTCCGGCTGGGTGCCGGGGAGGCGTGTAATGCAGTTATCGAGTAAAAAATACTCGCTTTCAGCATATGGAGAGACTTTTGCCCGCCACCTCGACTGTCGATCCAACGTAAAATCATCACGGCGAATCCGGCCAATTACTCTCCAACGGCAAGCCAGTTGCCCGACGGAGAGCCTCCATAAGATTCGACCGAAGTATCACAGGCGCACGCGAGGCATTGAAGTTTGTGCCGTTCACACTGCGCGAAACCCACCCGACCCGCAAATCACCGTGTACAACTGTCGCACTAAATCCGACAGTCCGATCAGAATTGGCAAATGATTCCAGATTGATGCCGGCATGCCCTCCGTACTGAGCCACCAAAGGCTCATCATTATTCCAGAATTGCCTAAATATGCGGTCACGTCCGGCAAAGTATCCGTGTCGTTGACTTTGTTCTGTCGTGCCGCTGAGCCTTGCAACCACAGTGTTCGTTACAGGGTCATACACCCCACTGAAGCCCTCGCCGACTAACCGCCGATCGAATGACGCGCGGTTCTCTTCCACCGTTTGGTCGCTGGATACTGTGCGGTTGCAGGCGGTGTTGTGGACAAGTATTGGGGTTGTTCCGGAGATGATGTAGTAGGTGTGGGTGTTGGTGATGGTGAGGTCGTGGGTGGGTTGGTGCGTAGTGTTGGGATGGGGGCGAATGGCGGTTACGGTGCCGACGCTGTCGCTGGGGGAGGTGCCGAGTTGGTCACCGACGCGGAGGTGCTCGGCGTTGACGAAGGCAGCTTGGGTGATGTCGTAAATGGGATGGTTAGCGGTCGCGGTGATGGTGCTGGTCGTCCCAGTGTTGGCTGCCTGTTTCCCGCTCGCGGCGGGGTTGGGCTGGCGGGTGGTCGTGGTGATGTCGATCAGGTCGTGATCGGTGGTGGTGGTGTGGGTTTGAGCGACGGTGTCCGTAGCGCGGTGCGCTGGGTGCCGGTTGTCGCTGTCGCCGGGGTTGGCGTTGGTAATGTGGTCGCCGGGTTTGATTTGGTTGATGGGTTTGGTAGTGCCATCGGCCATCAATACCCGGGTGTCGGCGGTGAAGCTATGGCAGGCGATGAGCGGTTCGTCATCCAGTGCCGTGCCAGAGCGCACTGCGGTGCGGCTACGGCCGAGTTGTTCCTGGAGTCCTCCGGCAGCTCCGAGCGCGCCGCCGATGATCGCGCCTGCTGCCGCACCCTGCACTGCTCCCTGGCCGACAGCTTCACCAAGCCCCTTCAGGGTACAGCCGCCTGGTCGTGATCCGCATTCGTTGGCGTAACCCGCCCCGCCGCTCACTGCGCCGCCCGCAGCGCCGCCCGCGGCACCGGAGGCCCCACCGGTCAGCGCGTGCAGTGCGACGGGGGGCAGAACCCGTCCCAGCGCTGAGGAGGCGAGTCGCCCGCCAAGCGGCCCGGCGACAGCACCGCCCACGGCACCGCCCACGGCCCCTGCCACGGCGCCGATGGCGACGGCCTTTACGCCGCCGAGAACGGTGCACCCGCCTTCGGATGCCGCGCACGTACGGCCATAGTCGATCCCACTGCCCACGGCTCCGCCAAGGGCACCGGCGAGCATGGAACACCCGATCACGCCAACCCCGGCGGTCAGGGCCGTGCACCCGACAAACGCGACGGCCCCTACCACGAATGACACGATCGTCGAGGCATTGTCTTTAACAAATTGACCAACCGCCTCCGCGATTCCTAGCGGCCCGTTGTCGCTCAGCCATCCACCAGCATCGCTGGCCTTATTTTCAAGCCACTGAAGACCATTGTTGCCTGCATCGACAATTTCCTGGCCGATGCTGCCGATGGCCGAACTGACACGGGCGAAAAAAGTGTCGTCGAACACTCCGTGGCCGGTAGGGTCGGTCTTGGTGAGGGGATTAGCATTCGCGTAAGCGAAAAGATTGGCTGCGGCGGAGTTGGGAACAGGGTCGCCACGGCGGGTGTCTTTGGTAGGGAATTGCCCGGTGGTGGGGTTGTACCAGCGGGCGGTCATGTTGACGTGGCCGGTGACTGGATCGGTCCATCCGGACTGATAGCCCAGATTTCCAGGACGGGGCATCTGGGTGCTGTCACGGCCCGGCGCTGTTGAGGGGGCCCGCGTGGCAGGGGCACTGGGCCGCGTACTGGGTCGCGTTGGTGTAGTGGGCGGGGAGGGTTGGGTTGTGGTCGTGAGCGGTTTACCTAGAGGGGTGTAGGTCTGGGAAGCCTGAAGGGTGGTGCCGGTGGCGGTGAAAGCACCAACGACGTCGGTGTGCTGGTCGGTCCAGGCGAGCGTGCCGGTGGGTGCGCTGTTCGCGGTCTGTTTGCTGCCAATGCCGAGCGGTGTGCCTGCGGGGTCGTAGGTGTAAGAATGGGTGCCGTCAGTGGCGGGAGTGTTGGTGGTGCCTGTGTAGGTGAACGCGGCGGCGGGCGTGGCTATGCCTATACCAGCCCCGGGCGGGGAGGCGGGTTTCCCACCGGCAGTCATGACCCGCCCGAGCGCGTCGTAGGCGTAGGTGCGTGACCCCTGGGAGGCTACCTGTCCGAACGCGTCAGAGACGGTCTTCACCGTGGTGGTACCGGTCTTGTGTTCCTGCTGCGTGCCGCGGGCGGTGTAGGCGTAGGTGTTGGCGCCGTCGGAAGTGAGCTGGCCGCGGGCGTCATAGGTGTAGACGTTCGCTCCGACCTGGATCCTGTTACCGGAGGCGTCGTAGCCGTATTTCGTGGTGGTGGTGCCGTCGTTCCACGAGGTAAGCCGGTCGGCGTCGTCGTATGTGTAGGTGTTGGCCGTGGCACGGGTGAATCCGGTGGTCTTCTTGCTGGTGATATTGCCATTCGCGTCGTGGCCGTAGCTGATTCCCGCGACTGTCGCTCCGGAGCTCGTGGTGAGGGTATCGCCGGTGAGCTGATGTAGATCGTCGTAGGTGAAGGCACGGGTGTTGCCTTTACCCGTGCTGCCTGAGGTGGTGTAACCGATTGTGGTCAGTTGATTGAGCTTGTTGTAGGAGTACGCCAGCTTGGTTTTGGTAGTGGGCTCGGTGCCGGTAGCCGGTCGCCCCGCCTTGTCGTAGGTGTATGTAGTGGTACCGGCCGGGTCCACGCGCTTGGCCAGCGCCCCGTCGTCGGTGTAGGCGAACTCCGATGCCCCAGCTGAACCGGTGGCCTTCCACACCTGGCCGCTGTCGGTATAGGTGAAATGCTCGTCAGTCCTCGACGTCGTACCCGCGGCCGCGGTGGCCGCGGAGGTAACCCGACCGGCCTTGTCATAGCCGAACGTCCGTGCCGCGGTCGTCGTCTCGGCGCCGGTGCCGGTCTGGGAAGTCAGATTCCCGTTGTCGTCGTACGTGGCTTCCACACTGACCCCACCCGGCTGGGTCTGTTTCACCAGCCGGGCGGCAGCGTCGTAGCTGTTCGTGGTCGTGCGCGTCGCGTCGGTGCCCCACGTCGCCGTCGCCGGTTCGATCACCGATCCGGGGAGATTCCACGGGGTGTAGGTGTAGGTCCAGGTGTTGTTGCGCCCATCGGTGAACCGAGTGCGGTTGCCGACCTTGTCATAGCCGAACCCCGTGATGATCGAGCCCCCGGGCGCAGCCGGCTCGACCTGCTTGGTCAACCGGCCCAGGGCGTCGTAGCCAAAAGTCCTCGTGCGGTCCCGCGCGTCGGTGACCGACAACGGATGGCCTGCCTTGTCGAAACTCGCCGTCGTGGTCGCCAACACTTTCTGCTTGGCGTCCCGGTACTGGACACGGGTCGGATTGCCTGCCACGTCGTGCTCGGTCGCCACCGAGGTGCCATCGGCCAGCGTCGAGTTCCGGACATGCCCGGCCACGTCATAGTCGAAGCGGGTGACGTTACCCACCGCATCCGTCATCGAGACCCGCTGCCCCAACGCGTTATGAGCGAACGCGGTCGTGACCTTGCCAGGGGAAGTCACCGACGTCAGCCACGGCCCAAGCGGGCTGAGCCCGCCCCGCGCATAGGAATAGGTCGTGGTCAGCGTCTTCTGCACCGGGTAACGCTCCATCAGCGTCGAAGTAAGCTGGCGGCCCAATTGATCGTAGGTGGCCTGGGTCTGCACCCCGGCTTGGTCGGTGACCCGCAATGGGTGGCCGACGTAGGCTCCCCCACCGGGGGTGTCGTAGCTCGCGGTTACTGTTCCACCGACTGCGTCCGTGGTCTTCACGACATCGCCGAGCTGGTCGTAGGCGAAACTGGTTGTCTTGCCCCGCGGGTCGGTTCGCCCAATCACCCGTCCAGACTTGTCGTAACGCCAAGTCATCGCCGCGGTGATCGTCGAGCTTCCCGGCGGGGTGTACGCCGGCAAAACGACCTTCGTAAGTTGGCTCAGCCTGTCGTACTCGGACGTGGTGATGTTCCCATTCGGGTCAGTCTCGGTGACAGCGTCACCGAACGTGTTGTAGCCGACCGCGTCCACCGGCGACACCATCTGGGGCTTCTGCCCCGAGGCTTCCACACTCACCCACGGCGCGGTGACCGTCGTCGGTCGCCCAGCCTCGTCGTACCCATACCTGGTGACCTGGCCGTTCGGATCGGTCAATAGGGTGACCAGCCCGCGCTGATCTCGCGCCCACTTCTTCGTGACAGCATCCTGTGGTGTGACCCCTGTGATCGTCTGCGACAGCAGTTTCCCCATCGGATCGAACACCGAGGTCTGCGACTGCTTCAGCCCAGAGTCATCACCGAGGGTGACCTTCTCTGCCTCGTCGTCTGCGGTGAACGACACATCGCTGACACGCTGCGCGCCCTTGACCGCGGGCAGCGCTTTCGCTCCTACCACAGAGCGCGTCGTCCGGCCGGCCGCGTCTACCGTGAACGCACTCGTAGTTGCACCGTTATCAGTGACCTGCTCCGTCACGTACCCCGCAGCGTCGTACGTGCTCTTCTCAACCACGAACCGCTCCTGGGCAGAGTCCGCAGCCACGGCGCAGCCGACCCTCGGGGGCATGATCGTCACATCCGCGGGCAGCCCATTATCGTAATAGCGGTGGCACGTGGTGTTGCCGACCGCATCGGTCTGCGATGCGAGCCGACCGGCCGGGTCATAGGCTCGTGACCACACCGTCAGTGCCTTCTTCGGCTGAGGCTTGTCCGACGCACCGGTGTAGTTCTCGATCTTCTCGGTGAGCGGGAATCCCCTCGGGCTATAAGTCCACGAATTGATCGTGCCCTCAGGGTCCGTCCGGGAACTCAGACGCCCGTACTTGTCGTAGCCGAGCTTCGTCGTATTACCGTTCGCATTCGTCGCCGACGCCAACCGACCATACTGATCAACAGTGAACGACACACTCCGCTCGCCGTCCCGCCCAGCGGAGTCCTTAACACTCTGCTTGAGCAGATTGTCGTCCGAATCGTAGCTATTGGTAACCAAAGCCTGATGTTTACCACCCGCGTGCCCCGCCGAGCCAACTACCGGATCCGTTTGGGAAGCGATCCGCCCCCGCGCATCAAAGGTATAAGTTGTTGTCAGCCCTTGCGGATAGCTGTCCGAGATCTCCTTTCGCGACAGCACACGCCCCACCCCGTCCGTGGTGAAGGCCGTTACCAAACCCACGGCATTTGTAGTGGCAGCAAGATCACCGGACTTCTGATATGTCAACGTGCTTCGTGACTTACCTGGTGACATCACCACCACCGGCAACCCCGCCGGCACCCTCCCCCCACCGGCCGCCGCCTCACTGCCGGTACTGTAGGTCACCGTCGTCGTGCGTCCCTGCGGAAAACCAACTACCGGCGGCGTTGTCACACCGATCCGATTTCCTGCCGAGTCATAAGAATACTTCGTCAGGTAGGTATTATCATCCTTGTTCTTCGATCGGCCATCTCGCGCGGCGATCAGCCTGTTATCCCGAGGGTCCGGCTTCCCCGGCTTCGCCGGGGAATACTCATAGTATGCAGACGAGCAGGTTCTTCTCTTCGTATTCTGACACGTGGCCTGCCGCACCATATTACCGTGCACATCATTACCGAACTCCGCACTATTCTCATTCGGGTCGATCATTCTCGCCAGAAAGCCACGTACGTCATAGTCATAAGTGGTCCGGACAGATCTCCCAGCCTCGGTACGCTCCTTCCACACCACACGATTATCGTTCACCGAGTCATAACAATACTTCTGCCGATACTCCTGGGACCCCTCCGGTGCCGTGACCGACCCAGGCTCGCTGACCGTCACGCAAACCCGCGACTGGCCATCAATCGTAGACCGTTCAGGCCCGCCCACACCCCATACGCCTCCATTGGGGTCCACGACCTGCGTCACCCGAGCGGATACGGGATCATACGACACCGCCGCCCGTTTCACTCCCGCTGCCGACGTCACCGAACTCAACAGCCCCGCAGCCGAATGGTCGTACAAACCCTTGACCGCCGCTCCCGACGGATAACTACCGTTCTTATAGTAGGCGACGTCCGAGATGAAGCCGTCAAAATGTACTTCAGATGTTCCGCCACGCTGACTGAACCCAGCACCGACGTAATAGTTTTTAAACGCTTCATGGAGAGGACCATTTGAAAGTCCCAGAGCAGCCCACCCTTGGGTTACCCTCTCCTCTCCTCCCACCTTGGCTCCATCAAGAAAAACCGAATAACTAGAACCATTCGCGCCGATCAGAACGTGATGCCAGCCGTCCCTGTCCCCTGTAATCTGGCCGAGCGAAGTCTTGTATTCTTTAATAGAAGCGCATAGTCTCGCCTTCCTGCCGATGACCTTGCCGAGACAGAATCGACTGATCAACATACCATCAGCTGAAACCTCCATCGCATTCCCGCGATAGTATTGACTACTATCACCGTGACCCATTTCTGCCTTGCTACTACCGAGCAGTACGCCATGTTTTCCGGGGGCAGCTTTGAACCACATCGAGACCGCGTCATCGCTGTCGGCCTTAAACGGCAGCTTAAGGTAGGAGGATTTTCCGTTGAATTTTGCGGCATACTGTGTTCCGCGAGGGGGCCCCGGCTGTTGAAGCTGGACATCATGGTAAGTGGGGCTACTAGAGCCGACTTCATCTTTCGCGGTTTTGACATTTTTCAGATCATCCAGGGGCCAGTAGTTGGCAGGTTTGCTGTTGATGATGTCGGCACGGTGCAGCGACGCACCCAAGGAATGGCCGTAAGTGGTGCAGTCCGTAGAAAAATTCGCGTGGCAGGCCTTTTGCAGGTTGTCCCCCTCGTAGGTATAGGTCCTGGTCAGGGCGGTGTCCGGTTTACCCGCCGTGGCCGGGTCGGTCACTACCTTCGTGACATGCGCGCCCACCCCACCTGACGGTGCCGACCAGGTCAACGTCAGCGCCCGCCCGGACGCGACGGACTTCACCGCGGTGATGCGATTACCCGCGTCCCAGGTGAACGTGACCGCCCGCCCCTGGGCATCCAGCACCTCGGTGATCCCATACCGGCCGTTCCCCAAGCCCTGCCCGAACAGGTAGCGCGTGCTATCCTTGTCGACCAGAACGTACTTGACCTTCACAGGAATACCCGGCACGGGCAACACCGGGATATCAATCAAGGTAGCCGACCGCCCTTGCGGCGACGAGAACGAGCCATCAGGGTTCCTGCCAAACCCCACCTCGGACCCGTCCGGATACGTCACTACAGCATCAGATGCCGCCGGATCCGGTGTATTCCCCCGCTCAGAGACTCGCGCGTCGAGCAAACTAGACCATCCCGCACCGAATGCCCCCGAACGACGCGGATCCATCGAATTGTAATTCCGCGTCACCCCCAACACCGGACCCACCACGCCCACAGACAGGTCAATCACCTCGGTCGTGTAGTTCCCAGCGATAGGGCTGAACCCACGAGTCTCCGTATTCTGCGACAGCAGCGACGTAATCTCCGGCTGCCATACCCTCACCAACAGCCGCCGAGCATCCGAGGTCACACAGTCGACCCCACATGACGCACTCGAGCTCACCTGCACCGTCCAGGTGTAATCCTCGCCAAAAACAAGATTAGCCGCACTTCCTCGGACCGCTGGAACCCGCCATGAGCCCGTATCAACCCACCCCGAGTTCGCGACCTCCTGCCTATTATTCCCGCTCCCATTACGTGAAATACTGAACCGATACTTCAACTCCGCACCGGCCTGCGGATCCGTGGCGGACAGCACCGGGCTCAGCGTCGTGACCACTGCGCCATCAGCCGGAGCACGTGACGCGATCTGCGGCCTCGCTTCCAACGCCACTCCCATCACCGTGGACTGACCATCCGAACCCGCCGGCACCGACGGAACATAGAGCGGAACCTCGTTCTCACCCGCTCCAACTGCCCCGCCAACACCATCCGCCGCAGCCGTCACATCCGACGACACGCCATGGCCCAATCCCGCCGCGTCCCCAGACCGCTGCACCGGAACATCCCGCCACGACGACGGCGACACCCGCGACAGCACGTCCCCGAGGAACGACAGCCGTGGAAACCCTTCAGAGTCCACCACCCCCGAAACAGCACCAACCGCCACCAGCAACACCCACACCACGCCCACAGCGGCCCATCGCGCGAGCACCCCGCCCCTGTCCACCCCGCCACGCGAATGAGCCGCTTCCTCAGCCATCAGGTCCTCCTGTTTTTCAAAAGACGCTCGATTATCACAATCCGGCTACCTAGCCCAGTCGCGCAACCCCCGCACCCCAAGTGAGTGGGTGAACCGCCTTGAGGCGGAGAGCCAGCACCACCGGCAACGTGAAACGTGCCTGTGAGTTATTCAAGGTCTCCCGAGCCGCCCACTACGCCCACCGCGACACCGGACCCTCCACCCGCCAGCAGCAGGACGACGACTTGACCGCCGAGATCATCGCGATCCACAACGAATCACAAAGCACCTACGGAACACCCCTGGCTACATGCTGAACTGCACGCCCGCGGGCGGCCGCATTCCCGCAAGCGTGTCGCCCGGCTCTACGTGCTACTAGACGGGCGGGCCGGGCCCCAAAACGGTGCTTGGGACGACTACGACAATGCGATAATGGAGTCGTTCTGGTCGAAGTTGCAGACTGAACTTGTCGACAGAAGGAAATCGAAAACCCGGACCGAGCCGGCCAACGAAATCGTCCAATGCCTAGAGACCTTCCATAACCGGCAACATCGCCACTCCAAGGCCGGCTACCTCACTCTCGTCGAGTATGAAAGGCTCCACAAACTACAACAATCCGCCTGACACTCCACAGACGACGGTCCGGAGAACCGGGGCAACGCCAAGATCACGCGCAGTCTCCCGCACCGACTTCCCAGACCGAACCAGCGCGACCGCCCGAACCCAGAACTCAACGGGACAGACCATCGGCAAGATCGACAAACTTCCACACAACACGCCACCGACACCACCAACCCGGCACCCGGGGCAACGCCAGTTACGTTCAACGCAAATTGCGCCGTTCGTCCGGCCGCTACTGCTTATCAGGCGATGGCGTGCTCGTGTCAGGACAGCTTGGGGCTACGGTTGACGCCCGGCGGGAAGAGTGACGGCCGGACTTGCAGAACACCGTAGCCATAGGGGTTGGAAAGCCCGGGAGTGCCCCTGGCTTCGGCTGCGGCGCGCATGGCGGCTGGGAGGGCATCCGGGCTCATCATGACACCATTCCGGTTGAGTGCGTTCCGTATCAGCGCCGCCACACCAGCTGCCGAGGGCGCGGCGGCGGAGGTCCCGAAGAACCTGCAGTCGCCTTGCTTAAGCGTGGGGCATTTGCCCGAGCCGAACCCGCCAGCTCCGCTGATGGACACACCGTCTGCCGCAGACCACGTGGGTGCGGCGTAGCTGACACCACCGGGTCCCGCGACCCCCGTGCAGGGTCCTGCGGCGCCCTTCGCACACTGAGTCGTCGTCAGGATCCGAACCGGGCCCGCAGCGCTGAAAGGCTCAATAGGTATGTCTGTAGGACTGGTGCTCGCCGACGCATTGACCGCACCGACAGATGTAGCCTTCCCTGTGAAGTTGGCATTCGGATCCAGGGAACCCACGGGGTCAGGGACGTCTTTCGATACCGCTCCACGCCAACGGAGGTCGTAAGTTGGCACTATTTTCGTCGTGGCTCCTGTGACGTTAACTGCAATTTTCGCGCGCACGGGGAAATTCTGGGTGTTTCGGTAAACGATTTTTTCTTGGGTGTCTCCCCTCCCGTTCATCTGCACTCCGGTACTCTGGCCCAGGCAGTCAGTGCCAGAGACGTTGAGCAGCAAGAGGTCCAGGTTGGTGAAGCCCCCCTGACCAACTGTGGGGAAGATCGCCCGCGGCTCGCTCCACTGGAGATTGATAGTCGAGGTCTTCTGAGGCGGAAGCTCCACGGTGAAGGTCGTGTCACCGTGCCCGGTGAGATCGACTAAGTTGTCGAATGTACCCGACTTACATTTTGCAAAGGCATTCGGCGGGCCGGCTGGAGCCGATGTATGGCCGGTACCGATAGCAGACCTCCGCGGAGCATGCCGGTCCCCAAGATTCCCGACCGAGGTCACGAGCAGAATGCCCTTCGCCGCGAGTTCATCGGCGGTCGCCGCCTCCTGGCCACGCTGAAACGCTGGAGCCACATCTATCGCAATATCATGGGTGATGATGTTGACACCGTGCTGCGCCAGCTTCCGCATCGCACCATCCAGCCCACCCGGACCGTGGACGGAGGCGAACACCAGTTGTGCCTTCGGTGCCATATCGTGCACGACCTCCAGCATCGCAGTACCCTCATTTGCGTCCTTAACTGGCGGCCCAGGGTCGAGAACGGTGACTGACTGAGGTAGCCGGCCGTTCCGCTGCGCGTCGGCGAGATTACGCACACCATCGGAAATCACACCAACCGTTGCACCCTCGCCGTCGAGACCAGCCAACGCCGCCTTGTCGGCACCATGCAACTGAACGCCCTCGCTCTTGATGACACCCGAGTTCAGGTGGACCGGTGTCAACGGAGTCACCGCAGTTATCCAGGGTAGTAATTCGAGGTTCCGAAGCAGTCCCGGCGCCACCGCTGCCTCGATCACACCTGCGGGTGGCGCGACCTCTGACACCTCGACAGAGCGAACCGAACTGCCCAACACAACAGCCGGAACGTTATTAATATCCCGTTCTTCGGTCTCGCCCACCGGCCCGAAGGCGTGAACACGCACACCGATCGTGCCGTCCCCACGAACACCCACCGCGTCGCCACCGAGTTCTTCAACCTGGCGTTCACTCAATCGAGGCGTACCTCGAGCAGAGCGGAGTGCGGTGTCCATCCTCGCCGCCGTTCGCAGAACCACATCCGCAATCTTGGAGACCTCGTCCTCAGGAGCGCTCTGCTCAACCATACGAGACCGTGGACCCGCATTAGCCACTGGCACAACCGAGAGCGTAATGGACGCCAAGATCAACGTCACCAGAAACACTCGCCGCCACATCGTAACCTCCTGGCCGCTGGGCAAGTCCGTCGACGTTTGACGCTAACCCATCCACCGCTCCTAGCAACCGCACTCGACCGTCGCAACCCCAAAGGACATCGAAATGACTCGGCGGAGCCTCTCAGGCCCTGAAATCACTGCGGAGCTACCAGCAGGCCTCATCAATCGGGCTATTGTTCTACACACATGGATTCGTACGTGCCAGCAACATCACTCTGCGTTGACAAGCCGGCGACGGAAATCCAGCGATGATCCGACGCACACGAGATTGCCTTCTCAATCGCCAACCCACAACGAATTGGTCCGTGCCTAGAGCGGGACTGTCCCAAGATCGGTGTTTCCGGCCCGACACGCCGGGCTGAGGTCCAGCGAGATGGGCACTGTGAGTGATGGCATCGGAGCTTGTGAGTCCACGTAAGAGTGAGTCCAAGCCGGCGCGGGAGCTGTCGCCGGAGCAGGCGGCCGCGGCGGCGATGGTGGCCGAAGCGAAGGCCCGCGGGCTGGCGCTGACCGGCCCGGACGGCCTGCTGAAACTGTTCACCAAGAATGTGCTGGAAACCGCGTTGAATGAGGAGATGACCGAGCACCTCGGTCATGAGAAGAACCAGGCTGAACCGGATCGCGAGTCAACGAATGTCCGGAACGGCACTCGACCGAAAACGGTGGTTTCGGATGCCGCGGGTGAGGTCGACATCAACGTGCCACGGGATCGGGAAAGCACGTTCGAGCCGCAGATCGTGAAGAAGCGGCAGCGCCGGCTTACCGACGTGGATGAGATCGTGTTGTCGTTGTATGCGAAGGGAATGACGACCGGGGAGATTTCGGCGCATTTCGCTGAGATTTATGGCGCCTCGGTGTCGAAGGAGACGATGTCGCGGATCACGGACAGGGTCGTCGCGGAGATGAACGAGTGGGCCAACCGGCCGCTCGACGCGGTCTACGCGGCGGTGTTCATCGACGCGATCCACGTGAAGGTCCGTGACGGACAGGTCGCCAACCGGCTCGTCTATGCGGCTATCGGCGTCACCGTGGACGTCCGCAAGGACGTCCTGGGGCTGTGGATGGGCACCGGCGGCGAGGGCGCGAAGTTCTGGATGAGCGTGCTGATCGACCTGAAGAACCGCGGTGTGCGGGACGTGTTCTTCCTTGTCTGCGACGGACTCGAAGGCCTGCCCGAAGTCGTGACGAACGTGTGGCCACAAACCATCGTCCAGACCTGCATTGTTCACTTGATCCGCAACACCTTCCGGCTCGTGTCCCGCCGGGATTGGGACGCGGTGAAACGCGACATCAAACCCATCTACACAGCACCCAGCCGGGACGCCGCGGTGGCTGCTCTCGACGCATTCGAAGAGAAATGGGGCGCGAAGCATTCGGCGGTGATTCGTCTATGGCGCAATGCTTGGGATGAATTCGCCCCATTCCTTGACTACGACGTCGAGATTCGGACGATGATCTGCTCCACGAACGCGATCGAATCACTGAACGCCCGCTACCGGCGGGCGATCCGCGCCCGCGGGCATTTCCCGACCGAGCAGGCCGCGATGAAGTGCCTGTACCTTGTGACCCGCAGCCTGGACCCGACCGGGACAGGCCGCGCCCGATGGACGATGCGCTGGAAGCCAGTGATCAACGCGTTCGCTATCACGTTCGGTGACCGCTGGCCGGGAGCCGAAACCTACTGATCAACAACGCCGGAAACACCGATCACGGGACAGACCCCCTAGTACTGCAACGGCACTCAGTTGAGTGGGTAGCCTCGCCGTTTGTAGTGGCTGAGGCGGGCTTGGTGTTGTCGTCGGCGGCGGAATCGTGACCAGGACCAGATGTGGTCGGCGGTGTCGGCGAC
>NZ_JADNQM010000066.1:0-21674 GCF_046269425.1 Amycolatopsis sp. cmx-11-12
CGGCGAGCAGCTTCCGCGGCCCCTGAGGCAACCGCGTCTGACGGATCTCGAACAACACAACCCCTGAACAAGTCAGGTGTTGCAACCACCACTAGAACCCAAGAGGAAGGGGGCCTTCATGTACTTGCGTCCCAAGGCCGGTCAGACGCGGAAGTAGATCCTGGTGACGGTCGAGCCCGGTCTCCGGTACTGACGGACCAGATCGGCGACCTGATTCACCAGCACCAGGCCACGGCCACCGATCTGCCCCGGCGACGCGGGACGGCGGCCCGCGAGTGGATCGCTCAATGTGCCTTCGTCGATGACCTCGCAGAGCACGTGGTCCTCGTCGCGCCAGACGCGGACGACACCGTGGCCCGAACCGTGCAGCACGCTGTTGGCGGACAGTTCCGCCACGGCGAGCACGAGATCCTCCACGCGGTCCGGGACGAGCCCGCTTTCCTCGGCCCGTTCCTGCGCGAACTGGCGCACCGCGGCGAGCCTGGAAAGATCGAACCGGAACGTCTCGGCCGCCTGCGGTTCGGGTAGCGGCAGGTTGTACTTCTCGACGACAGCGTCGGGGGCGTAGCCCTCGCTTCGGCGGTCGCCGTCGGCGCCGGAGAGGGTCGGGTGGGTCCGCTCGGCGTCGGCGAGGACGTCGTCTTCGAGCCGGGTCCGGTCATATGGGCACAGGATGCTGAGATCGCGGTCGCCGAAAGCGAAGTTGATCAGCGCCTCGTGCTGCGCGCACGCCGGGTACTCGATGGCCGACCGCTCCGCCCAGATCGGCTCGCCGATGATCCGGACCGGTCCGGGACGGCTGTCCGCGAACGCGAGGAGCACGCCGGGAAGGATGCGGCCCGGGTTGCGGCCCGCTTCGGACATGTCGATGAGCTCGACCTCGGCGGCCGAATCACCCAGGGCCTCTTCGATGAGCGTCAGGTTCCGGCCAGGCACGGCCACCGCGACGGGCTCGTCGAGTTTCAGTCCCTCCAGGATGTACGGAACCGTACCGTTCACGTACTCGGAGTCACCGGAGTAGAGCAGTCCCACATGGGAGAAGGGCCCTGCGGTGACTGTCACGGACTCGTCTTACCCCGTCGGGGCGATTCTGAAACCCTGCTAACGGAGGAAAATCCGAAAACGGTCCCGGGCCGATCAGCTGAGCCAGCGTCCCGCCATCGAGATCAACCAGAATCCGACGAGCGTCGCACCGGTGAACAACCCGGTCCAGGTGACGAGCGCGTGGTTCGCGTCCGCGCTTCGCGCCGCCTTGATCCGGATGAGCGCGTACGCCGAACCGGCGAAGAACGGCAGCGGGATCAGCGGCAGCGGTGACAACCGGACGACCCCGGCCACCAGGCAGGTCGCCACCAGCACGCCCAGCGCGATCGTCAGCGCGCGCGGGATCCACGGATGACGGCGATAGGCGCCGATGACGATGCGTTCGGTGAGTTCGACGAGTCCCCTGACCTCGCGTGGACTCGCGGCCGCCAGTTCGGGAGCCTCGTTCTCGTCCTTCGTGGGAGTCAGCGGCACCATCACATCCTATCTCGGTCCGGTCACCGGCCGGACTGGACCGGAGAAAGCGACGCCCCGGCCGGAAGATCCGGCCGGGGCGTCGCTTTTCGAATGAGCCGCTCAGGCGGACTTCTCGCCTCGCTCGCTGCTGCGACGGCGTGACGGCTGACGCGCCACGATCGTCGGGTTCACGTTCTCGCGGACGGTCTGCTCGGTGATGACGACCTTCGCGACGTCGTCGCGGCTGGGGATGTCGTACATGACCGGCTGCAGGACCTCTTCCATGATCGCGCGCAGGCCACGGGCGCCGGTGCCGCGGAGCACGGCCTGGTCGGCGATGGCCTCGAGCGCGGTCTTGGTGAACTCCAGCTCGACGTTGTCCATCTCGAAGAGCTTCTTGTACTGCTTCACCAGCGCGTTGCGCGGCGTGGTCAGGATGCTGACCAGCGACTCCTTGTCCAGGTGGGTCACCGTCGCCACGACCGGGAGGCGGCCGATGAACTCCGGGATCAACCCGAACTTGATCAGGTCCTCCGGCATGGTGTCGGAGAAGATGTCGCTCTCGTCGATCTCGGCCTTGGTGCGGATCTCCGCGCCGAAACCGAGGCCGCGCTTGCCGACCCGCTCGTTGATGATCTTCTCCAGCCCGGCGAACGCGCCGGCCACGATGAACAGCACGTTCGTCGTGTCGATCTGGATGAACTCCTGGTGCGGGTGCTTGCGGCCGCCCTGCGGCGGCACCGACGCCGTGGTGCCCTCGAGGATCTTCAGCAGCGCCTGCTGCACACCCTCGCCGGACACGTCACGGGTGATCGACGGGTTCTCCGACTTCCGGGCGATCTTGTCGACCTCGTCGATGTAGATGATGCCCGTCTCGGCCCGTTTGACGTCGTAGTCCGCCGCCTGGATCAGCTTGAGCAGGATGTTCTCGACGTCCTCGCCCACATACCCGGCCTCGGTGAGCGCCGTGGCGTCCGCGATCGCGAACGGGACGTTCAGCATTTTCGCCAGGGTCTGCGCGAGATAGGTCTTGCCGCAGCCCGTCGGGCCCAGCATCAGGATGTTGGACTTCGCCAGTTCGACGGTCTCGTCCTTGGAATCCTTCGGTCCGGCCTTGTCGTCGGACTGCACACGCTTGTAGTGGTTGTACACCGCCACGGCCAGCGAACGCTTCGCGTCGTCCTGGCCGATGATGTACTGCTCGAGGAACTCGTGGATCTCGGCGGGTTTGGGCAGCTCGTCGAGCTTGACCTCACCGGCCTCCGCCAGTTCTTCCTCGATGATCTCGTTGCAGAGATCGATGCACTCATCGCAGATGTAGACCCCGGGGCCGGCAATGAGCTTCTTCACCTGCTTTTGGCTCTTGCCGCAGAAAGAACATTTCAGCAGGTCGCCGCCGTCACCGATCCGTGCCATGGCCGTTGACCTCGTCCCCTCCGGCGCGATGTCGCGCCTGACTGTCTTACCGCCCCGGTCACGGATGACCGCTCGGAGCCTCACACACTGCCACTGACGGTACCCGCCCGATGCCGCCGACGGGAGAACCAACGTCACATCTGAGCACGCCAGAAGCTGACCATAGACCAGGGATCCGGTGCGTGTCGTCTCCCGACACGCACCGGTCCGGCCACGATCAGCTGCTCGAAGCCTTGCGGTACTCGAGGACCTCGTCGACGATCCCGTACGCCTTGGCCTCGTCGGCCGTCAGGATCTTGTCGCGCTCGATGTCCTTCTTGACGTCATCGGCGTCCTTGTTCGTGTGCTTCGCCAGGATGACCTCCATCTGGCGCCGCACCCGCTGGATCTCGTTGGCCTGGATCTCCAGGTCCGACACCTGGCCGTAGGTGCCCTCGGTGGCGGGCTGGTGGATCAGCACGCGCGAGTTCGGCAGCGTGAACCGCTTGCCGGGGGTACCGGCCGCCAGCAGCACCGCGGCGGCCGAAGCGGCCTGGCCGATGCACATGGTGACGATGTCGGGGCGGACGTACTGCATCGTGTCGTAGATCGCCATCAGCGCGGTGAACGAGCCACCGGGCGAGTTGATCAGGATCATGATGTCGCGGTCCGGGTCCTCGTGCTCGAGGTGCAGCAGCTGGACCATCACGTCGTTCGCGGACGCGTCGTCGATCTGCACGCCGAGCATGATCTGACGCTCTTCGTAGAGCTTGTTGTACGGGTTCGACTCCTTGATGCCGTAGCTCGTGCGCTCGACATAGGAGGGCAGGACGTACCGCGACTGCGGCAGCTGGAGCCGCGACTGCATCCCCGGCGCCTGCGACCCGATCGGAAGCTGGAAGTTGCTCATTGAAATTCTCCTGTGTGCCGGCGCGGATCAGCTGTTGGGAAGCGGGTTCTCGCGCGTGAGGACCTGGTCCACGAAGCCGTAGTCCTTCGCCTCCTGCGCGGTGAACCAGCGGTCACGGTCGCCGTCCTTGACGATCTGCTCGACGGTCTGGCCGGTCTGCTCGGCCGTGATCTTGGCCAGCTCCTGCTTCCACTTGCCGAACACCTCGGCCTGGATCGCGATGTCGGAGGCCGTGCCGCCGACACCCGCCGAAGGCTGGTGCATGAGGATGCGCGCGTGCTGCAGCGCGTACCGCTTGCCGGGCGTGCCGGAGGACAGCAGGAACTGCCCCATCGACGCGGCCAGGCCCATCGCGTAGGTCGCGACGTCCGGGCGGATCAGCTGCATGGTGTCGTAGATCGCGAAACCAGCGGTGACCGAGCCACCGGGCGAGTTGATGTAGAAGCGGATGTCCGACTCGGAGTCGTCTGCGTCGAGCAGCAACAACTGGGCGGTGATCCGGTTCGCGACCTCGTCGTTGACCTCGGAGCCGAGGACGACGATGCGCTCCTGGAGCAACCGCTCGAAGACCGAGTCGGTGAGGTTGAGCCCTGCGGTACCGGTCCGCGCCTCGGGCGTGTGCTGCGTCACGTCTGCCTGCCTTTTCCGCCGACGACGGCCTGCCGTACCTCGGCCGCCGCTCTATGTCCAGATGCTGTGCTGTGTCCAGATGCTGAAGATCTTGCAACCGACCCTAACGAACTTGGGCGGTGCAGAATGCCTGACACCGCCCAAGTTCGCTTACAGCTTTACGGTCCGCTTCGAACGGGCCGTGTATTCCCTACTCGGCCGCAGTCTTCGCGGTCTCCTCGGTGACCTGCGTCTCCTCGGGTGCGGGGCCGAAAAGCTCCTCGAGGTCGACGGCGGTACCGGAGGCGTCGGTCACGGTGGTCTTGCGGACCACGGTGGCCAGCGCCTTGCCGCGGCGGACGTCGGCGTAGATCGCGGTCAGCTGACCGGACTGCTGGGCCCGCTGGACGTACTCGTCCGGGCTGACGCCGAAGCGCTGCGCCTGGTAGATGATCCGCTCGGTGAGCTCGCCGTCGTTGACCGACGTCTGCTCGGCGTCGGCGATGCTGTCCAGCAGCAGCTGGGTGCGAACCGCCTTCTCCGACTCCTCGCGGACCTCGGTGTCGAACTCTTCGACGGTCTTGCCCTCGGCCTCGAGCGCCTTGGCGAACTGCGCCTCGTCGTGGTCGAACGGGTGGATCGCGTCGTGCTTGCGGTTCTCGATCTCGGCTTCGAGGACCTTCTCCGGGATCGCGACCTCGGTGCGCTCGAGCAGTTCCTCGAGGACCTTGTCACGGGCCTGGACGCCCTGCTGCATCTTCTTGACGCGGCCGAGGCGCTCGCGAAGGTCGCCCTTCAGCTCGTCGATCGTGTCGAACTCGCTCGCCATCTGGGCGAACTCGTCGTCCGCCTCGGGCAGCTCGCGCTGCTTGATGGTCTGCACGGTGACGGTGACGTCGGCGTCCTTGCCCGCGTGGTCGCCGGCGACCAGCTTCGTGGTGAAGGTCTTGGTCTCGCCCGCGTTCGCGCCGATGATCGCCTCGTCGATTCCATCGACGAGCTGGCCGGAGCCGATCTCGTAGGACAGGCCGGTGGTCGAGGCCTCCTCGACCTCCTCGCCGTCGACGGTGGCCGCGAGGTCGATCGAAACGAAGTCGCCGTTCTCGGCCGCGCGCTCGACACCGGTCAGGGTGCCGAAGCGGGCGCGCAGCTCGTCGAGCTGCTCGTCGATCTCGGCGTCGGTCAGTTCGACGTCGTCGACGCTGACCGCGAAGCCCTCGAGGTCGGGCAGCGAGATCTCCGGGCGGATGTCGACTTCGGCGGTGAACTCCAGGACCTCACGGTCCTCGAGCTTGGTCACCTCGAACTCGGGCTGGCCCAGCGTGCGGACCTCGCCCGCGCGCACGGCCTCCATGTACTTGGCCGGAATGACCTCGTTGACGACCTCGTCGAGCACCGGGGCTCGCCCGATCCGGCTTTCCAGCACGCGAGCCGGCGCCTTGCCCGGACGGAAGCCGGGGATGCGCACCTGCTGGGCGATCTTGCGGTAGGCGCGGTCGAAGTTCGGCTTGAGCTCGTCGAACGGCACCTCGACATTGATCTTGACTCGCGTCGGGCTGAGCTGCTCGACGGTGCTCTTCAACGTATTCTCCTCGAGCGGTAAACGATGTGATTGAGCATCCGCATGCGGTCGACAGCGGATGTGCCCTGGCCAGCTTGCAGACCGGGCCGTCCGAGTCTAGGCCGTGTCCTTCATCGGTCCGGGCCCGGGGGCGCCACCGCCTCGTCGTGCCCGGGCTCCCCGGCCGATCACAGGTATCGGGAGCCGTCCGGCGAACAGCAGGTGGACCACCCGATCGGACCAGTTTTCGGTTCTTCTCTGTCACGAAGCCGCCCAGTTCTGGACACGGATGCGTGCCACGCTTCACCATCGGGCGCCGTGACGAGGCCTTTCAGCAGGTCGTTGAAGTTTACAAACCAGTACTAATTGTCTACGGTGTGACAGCTTGTCCCGGTAGCCATCGACGGAGGGGACCGATCGATGACCGTCGCCGCCACCCGGTCCGAGGACACGGGGGAATTAGCCGGAAGACCGGCGAGACGTGGTCTGCCCAACCCGAGGATCCCGCTTCCGGTGGTCTCGGTGCCGACGGTCCTGCTGTTCCTCGGCGGGACCATGGTCTGGGTCGGCGCCACCTGGCTGGTCGTCAACGACGCCGGGCCGCTGTGGGTGACCATCCCGCTGCACGCGCTGGTCACCTTCACGATGTTCACCGTGCTGCACGAGTCGACGCATCACGCGGCCGGGCAGCTCACCTGGGTCAACGAACTGCTCGGCAGGCTCGCGATGCCGTTCGTGGCGGTCTACGGCTCCTTTCCTTTGGTGCGCTACATCCATCTGGAGCACCACCGCAACACCAACGAGGACGCCTACACCGATCCCGACGCCTGGACCGCGCACGGCCCTTGGTGGCAGTTGCCGCTGCGGTGGCTGACCATCGACTTCTGGTACGCCCGTTTCTATGTGGCGCGGCAGCGCACGCGGCCGCCGTCGGAACGGATCGAGACCGCGGCCGTCGTCACGCTGAGCCTCGCCGCGTTCGCCTGGCTGATCGCTTCCGGCCACGGCTGGGAACTGCTGGTGGTCTACCTGATCCCGCAACGCCTCGGTCTGGCGGTACTGGCTTGGTGGTTCGACTGGCTCCCGCATCACGACCTCGGCGCGCAGCGGCAGAACCGGTTCGGCGCGACCCGCGTCCGCGTCGGGCTCGAATGGCTGATGACGCCGATCATGCTGTGCCAGAACTACCACCTGGTGCACCATCTCCACCCGGCGATCCCGTTCTACCGGTACTTGCGCGCTTGGAAGGACAACCGCGACGCCTACCTCGCCAGGGACGTCCCGATCGCGACCGCGTGGGGCCGCGAACTGACGTCGTCGGAGTACCGCGAATGGCGTCAGCTCACCGGCTCGTTCGACGAGGAGCCGCCCGCTCCCCTGCCCCGGCAGCCGAGCCTGTTCCACTCGCTGCGCGTCGCCGAGGTCCGGCCGCTGTGCGAGGGCGCCGTCACCGTGACGTTCGACGTGCCGGAGCGGCTGCGGGAGACCTTCCGGTTCACTCCCGGCCAGCACCTCGTGATCCGCGCCGAAGTCGACGGTGAAGAGGTGCGGCGGGCCTACTCGATCTGCTCGACGCCGGACTCCGGGGAACTGCGGATCGCGATCAAACACCAGATCGGCGGCGCGTTCTCGACATTCGCCACCACCGAACTGGCGGCGGGCGACGTCCTGGAGGTACTGCCTCCCGACGGCGCGTTCACGCTGGCCCCGGCGCGAGGCCGCAGCGGCCGGTACGTCGCGCTCGCCGCGGGCAGCGGGATCACGCCGATCCTGTCGATCCTGACCACGACGCTGCTGAACGAGCCGAACAGCAAGGCGACCTTGCTGTACATCAACACCTCCGGTGCCAGCACGATGTTCGCCACCGAACTCGGCGCCCTCGCCGCGAAACTGGGCGGACGGCTGCACGTCGTGCACTACCGCACCGACGAACGCGACCCGGACCTGCGCACGCAACGGATCGAGAAGCCGTTCGACACCGTCGGCGAAGCGCTGGCGATCTCGCACGAGCGCTACCAGCGCGGCCGCCTCGACGGCACCCGCCTCCGCGCGCTGCTCCAGGCGCGGCTGCACCCGGCGAAGGTGGACGACTGGTTCCTGTGCGGCCCGCGCGAACTGGTCGACATGGCCCGCCGGACGCTGGCGGACAAGGACGTCCCCGAGGAGAACGTCCACTTCGAACTGTTCCAAGGCGCGCTTCCCGTCCGCCCCTCGCGGCGGCCGGGCCCGGTGCTGACGGTGACCGCCGGCGGCAAGACCGCCGAAATCCCCGCGACAGTGGGCGAAACCGTGCTCAGCGCCGCACTGCGGCACGGCGTCGACGCGCCGTACGCGTGTGTCGGCGGGGCTTGCGGGACCTGTCGGGCGACGGTGGTGCGCGGCAGCACGCGGATGGACGTGCACTACGCGCTCGGGGACGAGGAGGTCGCGGCCGGGCAGATCCTGACGTGCCGGGCGGTGGCGACCTCGCCCGAACTTTCGGTGGACTACGACCGCTGAGGGCGGGTCCGGGAACGCTATGAACGGCCCGTTACTTGCAAAATTTGCAAGTAACGGGCCGTTCATAGCATCCGCGGGGGCCGTGACCTGAGGTACGTGAGCCCGGCCGGGACCGTGAGATGAAGGACGCTTTCATAGCGAAATTTGCTATGAAAGCGTCCTTCATCTCAGCCAGGCAGGGGCTGCGGGGCGACGTCGGCGTGAAGGTCTCCCAGACCGAAGTGGACGGTGTGTTCTCGTTCATGATCGGGCTCTCCCGTGGTTCGTCGTTGACCCCACCGTCCGCACCGCGGCGGTGCCCGGCCTGTGCCGCGCGTTGACCCACGCGCACAGCGGGCTCACAGCCAGGACACAACGCGCGCATACGACCGCGGCGCACGCTCGACGGCATGGCATCCGGATCGGTCCCGACCACCGGCCCGCGCCGGTGGTACCGGCCCGGGCGGCTTTCCCTGCGCACCAAGCTGACCGGCTCGATGGTGCTGTTGCTCACCTTCGTCTGCCTGGTGATCGGCGTCGCCAGCGAGATCGCACTGCGGTCGTTCCTCACCGACCAGATCGACGGTCAGCTCTCGGCCGCGTCGGACCGCGCGCACGATTTCGCGAACCGGCCGCCGGACGACTCGCCCGGCCCCGGTCCCGATCCGCTCAACGCGCCGGGACAGGCGTCGGGGACGCTGAGCGTGCGCTTCTCCGGGAAACGAGTGCTTTACGCGGGAGTCCTCACGGTCCAAGGTCTTCCCCAGGAGCTGTCGTCCGAACAGGAGTCCGGCCTGTTCGCCATCCCGGCGGATCGGCCACCGATGACGATGACGCTCGGCGGACTCGGCGACTACCGGGTGCAGGCCGTCTCGATCCCCGGCGGGGTCGTCGTCACGGGTCTCCCCCTCGAGCCGATGCAGGACACGCTGACGACGGTCGGGTGGATCCTGTTCGGGGTCGCGGCGGCGGGCGTCGCGGGCGCGGGGTTCCTCGGCGCGATCGCGGTCCGGCGCACTCTGCGGCCCCTCGACCGGGTCGCGGCGACCGCGGGCCGGGTGTCGGCGATGCGGCTCGACCGCGGCCAGGTCGCGCTTTCCGTGCGGGTGCCCGAGGCCGACACCGATCCGCGCACCGAGGTCGGCCAGGTCGGTTCGGCGCTGAACCTCATGCTCGGCCATATCGCGCAGGCGCTGGAAGCCCGGCACGCCAGTGAAACCCGCGTCCGCCGGTTCGTCGCGGACGCCAGCCACGAACTCCGCACCCCGCTCGCGGCGATCCGCGGGTACGCCGAACTCGCCGGCCGCGGCAGCGCGCTGGTGCCGCCGGACGTCGCGCGTTCGATGTCCCGCATCCAGTCCGAGGCCACCCGGATGACGACGCTGGTCGAGGATCTCCTGCTACTGGCCAGGCTCGACGCCGGACGACCGCTCGAAGCGGGTGTCGCCGACCTCACCCGGCTGACCGCGGACACCGTCGGCGACGCGCACGTCGCGGGCCCGGACCACCACTGGGAACTGCGGCTGCCGGACGGGCCGCTGACCGTCCCCGGCGACGTCCAGCGTCTGCATCAGGTCCTGGCCAACCTGCTGTCCAACGCGCGCACGCATACCCCGCCGGGCACCACGGTGATCACCGCGCTGAGCCGCTCCCACACCGGGGCCGCGGTGCTGACCGTGACCGACAACGGTCCCGGCATCGCGCCGGAACTCCTGCCGAGCGTCTTCGAACGCTTCGCCCGCGGCGACTCTTCGCGTTCCCGCACCGCGGGCAGCACCGGGCTCGGGATGGCCATCGCGTCGGCGATCGTGGTGGCCCACCACGGCACCATCGAGGTGCACAGCCGTCCCGGGCGCACCGAATTCGCCGTATCCCTGCCGGTGATCGATTCCTCACAGCGGGTGCACAGCTTCGGCACAACCACCCCCCAGGTCGGCACTCGACCCTGAACCCCATGACCCTCCTCGCCTCTCGCGACGCCGCCGAAGACACCGAAGACGCCGCGACGGCGAAGCAGCCGTCAGACCCACGCTGGGTCCGGCCTTCCGTCGGCGCGCTCCTGCTCGCGACCGCCGTCCTTTACCTCTGGAACCTCGGCGAATCCGGCTGGGCCAACGCTTTCTACTCGGCGGCAGCGCAGGCTGGATCGCTGAGCTGGAAGGCCTTGTTCTTCGGATCGAGCGACGCCGCGAACGCGATCACCGTCGACAAGACACCGGCCGCGTTGTGGGTGATGAGCCTTTCCGCGCGTCTGTTCGGCGTCAACGCCTGGAGCATTCTCGTTCCGCAGGCGCTGATGGGCGTCGGTTCGGTGGCTCTGCTGTACGCCGCGGTGCGCCGGACGTCCGGCCCGGCCGCGGGGCTGCTGGCGGGCGCCGTCCTCGCGCTCACCCCCGCCGCCGCGCTGATGTTCCGGTTCAACAATCCCGACTCCCTGCTCGTCCTGCTCCTGGTCGCGGGCGCGTACTGCGTCGTCCGCGCGCTGGAGAAGGCGAGTCCGCGCTGGCTGGCACTGGCCGGGATCGCCGTCGGGTTCGGCTTCCTCGCCAAGATGCTGCAAGCGTTCCTGGTGCTGCCCGCGTTCGGGCTCGCCTACCTGATCGCCGCGCCGACCTCGCTGGGCAAACGCCTGCTGCACCTCCTTGGAGCCTTAATCTGCACCTTCCTGTCCACCGGCTGGTACCTCGCCGTCGTCGCGTTGTGGCCCGCCGCCGACCGGCCCTACATCGGCGGCTCGCAGGAGAACAGCCTGTGGGAACTCGCCTTCGGCTACAACGGTTTCGGCCGTATCACCGGCGACGAGGTCGGCAGTGTCGGCGGAAGTCCCAACGGTGGCTGGGGCGGCACGGGCTGGGACCGGTTGTTCGGCAGCGAAATGGCGGGCGGGATCGCCTGGCTGATCCCGGCCGCCGTCGTCGCGCTGGCCGCCGGGCTGTGGTTCACCCGCCGTGCCCCGCGCACCGACAGCGGCCGCGCGGCGCTGATCGTCTGGGGCGGCTGGTTCCTGGTGACCGCCGTGGTGTTCAGCTACATGGGCGGCATCATCCACGCCTACTACATGATCGCGCTGGCCCCGGCGACCGCCGCACTCGTCGGGATCGCGGGCACACAGTTGTGGCGTGCCAGGGGGAATCCGGCCGCCGCGGGCATCTTGAGCGCGGGGATCGGCCTGACCGCCCTGACCGCGTATCTCCTGCTGTCACGGCAATCCGACTGGCTTCCCGGCCTGGCGATCGCGATCCTCGTGGCCGGTCTCCTGTGCGCTTTCCTCGTCTTCGTCGCGGCGCGCTTGCCTGATGTGGCAAGGCGTCTGGTCGCCGTTGGCGCGCTGGCCGCCGTTCTCGCGGGCACCGGCGCGTACACCGTCGCGACGGCCGCCACCCCGCATTCCGGCGCGCTTCCGTCCGCCGGACCGGAAACGGGCCGTGGCATGAGAATGGGCGGCCCCGGCGGCCTGCTTGGGACGAGCCTGCCCGGTGAGAACCTCGCCGCCCTCTTGCGGCAGGACAGCGCGAACTACACCTGGACCGCCGCGACGGTGGGCTCCAACAACGCGGCGGGCTACCAGCTCGGCGGCGGGGCGCCGGTGATGGCAGTCGGCGGGTTCAACGGCACGGATCCGGCTCCCACCTTGGAACAATTCCAGGAGTATGTCCGAAGTGGACAGATTCATTACTTCCTCGACGAGGGGATGATGATGCGCGGCGAGACCGGCAGTGACGCCGCCGAACGCATCGCCGCCTGGGTCGCGGTAACCTACGCACCGACCACTGTGGACGGTATCACCGTCTACGACCTGAGCCGGTGAAACCCGTGACGGAACACAGCGACGGCACAGGCGGGACACAAGCCGGCCTCAGCGCGATGGCCGAGATTGACGGTATGACAGCCGCGATCATCCCCGGCGCCGACACCGGCCGCCGCCCCGCCATCGCCCCGACCGGCTCCCCCGTTCTCGACGTCGTCATCCCGGTCTACAACGAGGAAACCGACCTCGAACCGTGCATCCGGCGACTGCACGCGCATCTGGTGGAGCAGTTCCCGTACCCGTTCCGGATCACCGTCGCGGACAACGCCAGCACAGACGGCACCCTGCGCGTCGCCGAACGATTGAGCCGCGAGTTCGACGACGTCGAAGTCCGTCATCTCGACGAAAAGGGCCGCGGCCGCGCGCTTCGCGCCGTTTGGTCCACTTCGGACGCTCCGGTGCTCGCCTACATGGACGTCGACCTCTCGACCGATCTGGCCGCACTCGGCCCCCTCGTCGCGCCGCTGCTGTCCGGGCATTCCGACCTCGCCATCGGCAGCAGGCTCGCCCGTGGCGCGCGAGTGGTGCGCGGACCGAAACGGGAACTCATTTCCCGCTGCTACAACCTGATCCTGCGCGGCACACTGGCGGCGCGGTTCAGCGACGCGCAATGCGGTTTCAAGGCGATCCGCGCCGACGTCGCCGAACGGCTGCTCCCCCACGTCCAGGACACCGGCTGGTTCTTCGACACCGAACTGCTCGTGCTGGCGCAGAAGGCGGGGCTGCGGATCCACGAAGTCCCGGTCGACTGGATCGACGACCCGGACTCGTCGGTGAACCTTGTCGCAACCGCGACCGCCGATCTCAAGGGCATCGCGCGGCTGACCAAGGCGACGTTGACCGGCGAGATCCCGATCAGCGGCCTGCGCGAGCAACTCGGCCGCGCACCGATCCAGGTGCGGGCGCCTGGAGTGGCACCGAGCCTCGTGCGGCAACTGGTTCGGTTCGCCGCTGTCGGTGTCGCCAGCACCATCGCATACCTCCTGCTTTTCCTGCTGCTGCGGACATTCACCGGCGCGCAGGCGGCGAACCTGGTCGCGCTGCTGGTGACGGCGATCGGCAACACCGCGCTCAACCGGCGCCTGACCTTCGGCATCCGCGGCCGGAAAGGCTCCGGACTGCACCAGTTCCAGGGCCTCATCGTGTTCGGCATCGGGCTCGGGCTCACCAGCGGCACGCTGGCTTTGCTGCACACCATGACGGCGCCGGGGCTGCCGCTCGAGATCACCGCGCTCGTGCTCGCGAACCTCGCGGCCACCGTAGTGCGATTCCTGTTGCTGCGCGGCTGGGTGTTCCGCTCCCGCCGTCAGCCCGCCACCGAGATGGAGAGCTGAACCCATGACCACCGCACTCGCTTCCCGGGTGGAATCCGGCCCAGCAGAGGAAAACGTCGCGAAGCCGCCAGGCCGCTGGGTCCGGCCCGCCGTCCTTTCGCTGCTCGCCGCCACCGCGCTGCTGTACTTCTGGAACCTGACCGCGTCCGGCTACGGCAACTCGTTCTACGCCGCAGCGGTGCAGTCTGGCACGCAGGACTGGAAGGCGTGGCTGTTCGGCTCCCTCGACTCCGGGAACGTGCTGACCGTCGACAAACCGCCTGCCGCGCTCTGGGTCACGACGGCGTTCGCGCGGCTCTTCGGCTTCTCGAGTTTCACCGTGCTGGCTCCGCAGGCGCTGATGGGCGTCGCTTCCGTCGGTTTGCTGTACCTGACGGTGAAGCGGACCTCCGGACCGGTCGCCGGCCTGCTCGCCGGGGCGGCGCTCGCCGTCACCCCGGTCGCCGCGCTGATGTTCAAGTTCAACAACCCCGACGCGCTGCTGACACTGCTGCTGATCGCGGGCGGATACTGCACGATCCGCGCGATCGAGAAGGCGAGCCCGCGCTGGCTGGCGTTCGCCGGGGTCGCCGTCGGATCCGGCTTCCTGACCAAGATGATGCAGGCGTTCCTGGTGCTGCCCGCGTTCGGGCTCGCCTACCTGATCGCCGCGCCGACCTCGCTGGGCAAACGTTTGCTCCACCTCCTTGGAGCTCTGATCGCGACCACCGTTTCCGCTGGTTGGTTCATCGCGCTGGTCGACCTGTGGCCGACGGATTCACGCCCGTACATCGGTGGTTCGTCCAACAACAGCCTGCTCGAACTGGCACTCGGCTACAACGGGCTCGGCCGGATCTTCGGCAGGGGCGGCGGCACGATGGTCGGCGGGACGGGCGGGAGGATGGGCGGCGGGAACGTCGGCTTCGGCGGCGAGAGCGGCCTGACCCGGATGTTCGGAGCCAGCTTCGGCGGCGAGGTGTCGTGGCTGCTGCCCGCCGCGTTGATCGGCCTGGTCGCGGGTCTGTGGTTCACCCGGCGGGCCGCCGGGACCGACAAGACCAGGGCCGCGCTGATTCTCTGGGGCGGCTGGATGCTCGTCACCTCGCTGGTGTTCAGCTACATGGGCGGCATCGTGCACCCGTACTACGCCGTCGCGCTGGCGCCGTCCATCGCCGCCGTGGTCGCGATCTCCGGGACGTCGCTGTGGCGCGGCCGGGCGCATCTCGCGCCGCGGGTGTTCCTGTCGCTGATGATCGCGGCGAGCGCGGTCTGGGCGTACATCCTGCTCGACCGCAACGCCGACTGGCTGCCCGCGCTGCGCTGGATCGTCGCCGGGCTCGGCCTGGTGACCGCGACCGTCGTGCTGGTGGGCGTCCCGCCGATGCGCAAACTCGTCGCCGTGCTCGCGACGGCGACCGTACTGACCGTCGGCCTCGGAACCACCGCCTTCGCCGTGGAAACCGCCGCACAGGCGCATTCCGGGTCGATCCCGCTCTCCGGGCCCGTCACCGGCGGTGAGCGCGGCATGGGCGGCGGTCCGGGCATGGAAGAGGGCTCGTCGGCGGAAATGGGGCCCCTCCTCGCCGCGACCACGACGAAATGGGCGGCGGCGACGGCGAGTTCGCAGTCGGCGGCGAACCTGGAACTCGCGAGCGGCAAGTCGGTGATCGGCATCGGCGGCTGGAGCGGCCAGGACCCGGCGCCGACGCTGGCGGAGTTCCAGCGGTACGTGGCCAACGGCGAGATCACCTACTACGTCGAGGGCGGCCGCGGCGGCGGTCCCGGTGGCGGGTCGGACGAGATCGGCGACTGGGTCGCGGCGAACTTCGCGGCCACGACGGTCGGCGAGCAGACGGTGTACAACCTGCTCGGCTGATTCACTCCTGGGGAGGATGGAACCCCGGCCGCGGAGGGAGTTCTCCGCGGCCGGGGTTCGAGATGCTCGCCGCATGAACAAGATGAAGAAAGCCCTCGCCGGTGTTTCGGTGGCCGTGGTCGCCCTGGTCGGAACCGGAGCGGCGGCCGTCGCCGAATCCGCGCGGACGGTCTCGATGACGGGCCGGGCCGAACTCGACACCCAGAACCCGCTGACGACGTTCGAATTCACCGTCCACGCGAAGGGGAACGGCCGTACCGGTGAAGGCGTGCTCTGGATGGCGCATCACGTCCACGGCGGACTCAGCTGGCTGGTCGCGCGGGTCGACTGCGTCCGGGTCGAAGGCGCGGTGGGGACCTTGACCGGGGTGGTGACCGACGCGGAGGCATTCACCGGCGCTGTCGCGGGGGATCCGGTGAGTCTCACCGTGCGGGACAACGGGACGAAGGATCTCGTCGCCTTCGGATCGCGGGAGCAGGTGACGCGGCGCTGCGCCCCGGCCGCCGGGCAGGCGATGGAGATCACGCGAGGGGACTTCCAGCTGCGGCGATGATCCCCCGTGAAGGCCCCCTTCCCTACTTTGACGGTCAGGGTCCCGGCAAAGTTGCAGAGCTGGCTGGCCAGCGCTGCTCTTGGTAATCCGGGCTTGACATCGCTAGTGCCCGCAAGGGCCGAGTGGGGAGGATTCCGGACGTTCAACGTCCGGAATCCTCCCCACTCGGGCACGTGCCGGGTTCTGAGGGCATGCCCCAGATCCCCTGTTGATCAAGCTCCATGAAGGAATCAGGACACTCAACGCCCAATTCCTTCATCGCCAGCCTCACACAGGTAACGACCAGCCACCTGACCTGCAAGACCTCGACTTTGCCGGGACCCTGACTCTCAAGGTAGGGAAGGAGGCCTTCACGCGACACCGACAGCCCTCTGACACCGAACCCTCAGGCGGAACACAGGGAACAGGCGGATTCTGGAAGTGGGGAAAGAATCACCCAGGGGTGAGGAGAAGATCATGAGGGAGCTTCCACACTGGCACACGGCGAGCGCGCAGGGGCCGCGCAAGCACAACGCGGACGCCGTCGGGGCGTACGCGGCCGCGGGCGGGACGGGGATCGTGTTCGCGCTGGCCGATGGAGTCGGAGATCACCCGAACGCGGCACACGCGGCGCGGACAGCGGCCTCGGCGGCGGCGAGGACACCGGTCGAGAAGGGCGCGGTCGAGGCTGTTCTGGCTGCTCAGCGCGCTGTGCTGGAGCTCGGCGGGACCGGTGACTGCGTCCTCGTCGTGGCGGTCCGGACCGGCGAGGGGTATGGCATCGCATGGCTCGGGGATGCCCGGGCGTACGCTTGGGACGGTTACACCGTGCGGCAGGTGACGAAGGACCATACGCTCGCGCAGTACTTCCGCGACCACGATCAACCCGTGACACCGCGGATGGAACACGTCGTCACCACCAGCGTCCGCACGGCCGGTGCTCACGAGATCGGCACGGCCACCATCACGACCGGTGGCCTTCTGCTCACCAGCGACGGTGTGCACAAGACGCTCAGCGGGCCGACCATGCTCGACATCCTCGGGATGCCGGACAGGGCGGCCACGGAGCTGGTGCGGACGGCGATCTCGCTCGGTGGCTCCGACAACGCCACCGCGATCGTGGTGGATCCGCCCCGTGCGGATCTCACCACGGAGAAGTTTCGCGTCGCGGCCTGAACCGGGCGGTCAGGCCGCGACGCGATCCCGTTTCAGCTGCCGGTACTCGCGCAGCACCAGCACGACGATGACGACGTCGAGGGCGGCGAAGAACGGCAGCGCGAGCGAGTGCGTGTGGATCGCGCGGAAGATCTCGTAGACCACGAACGCCGAAAGCACCACCGCGGCCACGGGGTAGGCGCGCAGCACCTTGCGCGCCAGCGCCCAGACCAGTCCGAGTTTGACGAGCCCGTGCGCGACGAGATACACGACGGCGAACGTCCGGCCTTCGACGAAGTGCCCGGCGGCGAGTTCGAGGTGCCGGGCCAGTGTCCCCTCCGGGTCGCCGAGCAGGTCGCGGGTGACCACGGCGTGCGCGAACCCGGTGATGACCGACGCCGGAGCGATCATCAGGACGAGCCCGCCCACCAGCTGCAAGGCGCCGTCGAGTCCCTTCAAGGCGATGGCGATCCGGAACAGCTTCTCGGTGCCCATGGGCGCTCCCTCCGCGATCACCTCACCCTGCCGCACCCGCCCGCAGCCCGCAGCCACCGTCACCGGAACAGGCGGTCTTGGCAGGTCCGGCACCGTTCGTGCCGCGCGGTCCGGTCGGAGGGGTCCCTGCCGTAGAAGGGAAAGCACGGCGCGCCGCAGACGCCGAGGTAGATGCGCCCGCACCGCAACGGCCGCGCGCCGACGTTGTGCGCCACGACCAGCGCCTGGTGGCGCACGCCTGCCTCGGGCAGCCATCCGTCGTCGGGCAGTTTCGCGAGCACGTCGGCGTCGACGTCGTCCGAGCGCCGGAGCAATGCCGCGCCGAGGTCGGTGAGCCGTTCCCCGAGGTCGCGGAGGAGGTCCGCGCGCGGCGTGTCCTCCTCGACCATCCGGGTGACGAAGGTGATGTCGCTGCCGAGGGAGCCGTGAAGGTCTCGGAGCCGTTCCAGCAGGCGGTGATCCATGCCCTTCCATTAGGGCGTTGCGACCCGGCAAAGGAAGGGCTCAGGACACGTAAGTGACCTTGCCGTCGAGCACGGTGGCGGTGATGGGGATGTCGCGCAGTCCGGCCGGGGACAGCCTCGCCGGATCGACCGCGGTGACGACCAGATCCGCGACGTCCCCGACGGCCACCGAGGACCGGCCGCCGGACGCCGCCGCGAGCGCGGCCGCCAGCGGCATCGACTGCTCGGGGTGCCACGGCGGACGGTCGTCGTCGGTGCGGCTGATCGCCGATGCGATCGCGTCCCACGGATCCAGCGGCGCGACCGGGGCGTCCGAGCCGAACTCCAGGGTCACCCCGGCGCGATACAGGGCGCCGTACGGGAAAGCCCGATCGGTCCAGTCGTGCCAGTGCCGGTCGGCGACGTCGCGGTCGTCCGGCTGATGGGCGGGCTGCACACTCGCCACGACACCCAGTTCGGCGAACCGCGCGACGTCCTCGGCACGCAGCAATTGCGCGTGCTCGATGCGGCCCGCGCAGCCGACGTTGGCGAAGGCGTCGAGCGCGATCTTGTTGGCGTGGTCGCCGATCGCGTGCACCGCCGGTGTGAGTCCGTGCTCGGAAGCCTTGCGCATCAACGGTTCCAGCTCCTCGGGCGGGAGTTCCAGCAGCCCATGGGAGTCGGTTCCGGTGTAGTGGCCCACGCAGTACGCGGTGCGCGTGTTCAGTGAACCGTCGACGAACAGCTTGAACGGGCCGATGCTGAGCAGGCCACCGGTGCCGTCGAGGACGTCGCCGGTGCGGTGGCCGCGTTCGACGGCGGTGTCGAGCAGGTACTTCGCGATCACGCAGGAAACCCTGACAGGCAAAGGTTTCCGCGCCAGCCGTCGTCGCCAGTCGGTGACGGTGTCGGTGTACTCGTAGTCGACGATCTTGGTGACGCCGCGGCCGGCCGCCGCGTCGAGCGCGTCCGCGACCCAGCCGTCGATGACGTCGTCGGGGGCGACCGGGAGTTCGGCGGTCGCGCTCATGCAGTCGTTTTCCAGAAGTACACCGGTCGGGTGTTCGCGGCCGATGAGTTTGAGCGCGGCGGGACTGAGCCACAGCGTGTGGAGGTCGGCGCTGAACAAGGCGACGGGGTGCCCCGGCAACGCCTTCTGCAACAGATCCTTGTGCGGCGCGTCGGGCCAGAGGCCGTCGCGGAACCCCGCGCCGAGCACGAGAGCGCCGGGTGGCACGGGGTTCGCCAGCAGGTGCGCGAGCACGAGATCGACCGTATGCGCGGCGGACCTCGCCTCCCCCAGCGGGATCCGGCGCCGCGCCGCCGACCACTGCGCGGTGTGCGCGTGTGCGTCGACGAGTCCTGGCAGCAGCGTGCCGCCGTGCCCGTCCAGGATCTCCGACGCTTCACCCGCTTGCCCCGGACCCGCGATGGCCGCGATCCGGCCGTTCTCGATCCGCACGTCCGACAGGGAGCCCGCCAAGCCGACCCGGACCCGGCGCAACAGAAGATCGTCCACGCCCTCACCCTGCCAGCCCACCTCGCGATTCGGCACCTACTTGCGGTGGTTCGCGATGCGAACTACCGCAAGTAGGTGCCGAATCGCGGGAGGTCAGGAGCGGGCGAAGGTGAGTTTTCCGAGCGCGGCGACCAAGGGCGCGAGTTCGGGGAGTTCCCCGGCGGCGGCCAGCGCCTCGGTGAGGACGGTGTCGTGCGTCGGCCGCGCCGCCGCGAGCAGTTCCTGCCCCGACGGCGTGACCTCCGTGTAGATCCCCCGCCGGTCGTCCGGGCACAGGTACCGCTGCAACAGTCCCCTGTCCTCCAGCCTCGAGACCAGCCGCGTCGTCGCCGACTGGCTGAGCACGACGGCGTTCGACAGCTGGTTCATCCGCAGGTGGAAGCCGTCCTGCCGGGCGAGCACGTCCAGCACGGTGTACTCGCTGACGGACAGTTCGTGCTGCTGCGCCAACGCGCGCTCGAGCGCGTCCTCGATCCGCGCGTGCAGTGCGGCCAGGGTCCGCCAGCCCTGCGCGCGTGCCTCCACGGCGTCGTCGGCCAGTGACACGGTTCACCTCTTCCCCGGTTGCCCGAGCTTTGTTGCGTCGTGCATCATCAAGCGTGTGCAATATACGGCGCGTGCAACTATTTCAGACGCTTGTAGTTGCCAACGCCAGCTACCGACACTCTACGGGAAGAAGTGACCTCTCATGCCTGCCGCTCTGCTCGCGCTGGCGATCAGCGCCTTCGGTATCGGCACCACCGAGTTCGTGATCATGGGCCTGTTGCCCGAGGTCGCGGGCGACTTCGGCGTCTCGATCCCGTCCGCGGGGCTGCTGATCTCCGGTTACGCGCTCGGCGTCGTCGTCGGTGCCCCGGTGCTGACCGCGCTCGCGTCCCGGGTGCCACGCAAGACGGTCCTGGTCGGCCTGATGGTCCTGTTCATCGCGGGCAACGTGGTTTCCGCGGTGGCCCCCACCTACGGCCTGCTGATGACCGGCCGCGTGGTCGCCGCGCTCTCGCACGGCGCGTTCTTCGGCGTCGGCGCGGTGGTCGCCGCCTCGCTGGTCGCGCCCGCGAAACAGGCCAGCGCCATCGCGATGATGTTCACCGGGCTGACCGTCGCCAACGTCCTCGGCGTCCCCGCCGGGACCGCGCTCGGGCAGGCGCTCGGCTGGCGCTCGACGTTCTGGGCGGTCAGCGTCCTCGGCGTGATCGGCCTGATCGGGATCCTCGCGCTGGTGCCGGTCCAGACAACGACGCAGAGCGCTGGCCTGCGCAGCGAACTCGCCGTCTTCAAACGTCCGCAGGTGTGGCTCGCGCTGGCGATGACCGCGCTCGGGTTCGCCGGGGTGTTCGCGTCCTTCACCTACATCGCGCCGATGATGACCGAGGTCGCCGGTTTCTCACCGGGAGCGGTGACCTGGCTGCTGGTGCTGTTCGGCGGTGGCCTGTTCGTCGGCAACCTGCTCGGCGGCAAGGCGGCCGACAGGGCGCTGATGCCCAGCCTGTACGTCATCCTCGCCGCACTCGCGGCCGTGCTGGTCGTGTTCGTCTTCACCGCGCACGCCCAGCTTCCCGCCGCGATCACCATCGCCGTCTTCGGCGCCGCCGGTTTCGCGACCGTCGCGCCGTTGCAGGCCCGCGTCATGGACAAGGCCGAAGGCGCGCCCGCGCTGGCGTCGGCCGCCAACATCGCCGCGTTCAACCTCGGCAACGCCGCGGGCGCGTGGCTCGGCGGCCAGGCCATCGACGCAGGTCTCGGCTACACCGCGCCCAACTGGATCGGCGCCGCGCTCGCACTCGCCGGACTGCTGGTCGCGGTCATCTCAGGCATGCTCGACCACGGGCGGCGGAAGGCCCGTCGCGCCGAACCGGCCCCCGTCGCCTGACCGCGGCCTGCGAAGCACGCCGCAAGTAGGTGACTAATTGCGGGTGCCCGCCGCGCCGCTCAGCTCTCAGGTGTCAGCTGTCAATGTCCCCAATGGGGGCTTTTCATCCTGTTGGGGCTGGTCAGTGTGGTTGACAGCGGCGATTGTGGTTGTGGTGTAACAGGGTGGGGAGCTGTCAGTGTGGTGGCTGGAACGTGAGGGAGCCCTCGA
>NZ_JADNQM010000067.1:0-21208 GCF_046269425.1 Amycolatopsis sp. cmx-11-12
GTCACCGCGATCCGCGCCTTCATCGACGGCTGGAACAACCGCTGCCACCCGTTCACCTGGACCAAGACCGCCGACGAAATCCTGCCCCACGCCACCCGTCAACGAACATCAGACGCGCGACACTAGTACAGCCGCCAGGTGGTCACTTGCCTGCAGCTGGTCGGTGAACGTCACCGGCCGCTCGGGAGCCAGCTGCTTGAGTAGGTCGTTGACCTTTTCGACGATCGCTTCCCTGGAACGCGCATCGCGGCCTAGTGTTACCCAGTAGACGCCGCCACGAAACTGCCGCAAAACTCTCGTGTTCGCCCGCACCAGCGTCGCAACGGTCGTCTTGCCGAATCCGCCCGCTCCGTGCACCGCAGTCGTGATCCCGACCGTTGCCCGCGGCAGCAACGCCGAGACGACTTGGTGCACCTCAGCTGGCCGATTCACCACCCAACTTTTCGGTCGCTGTGCGGCCGGCAAGAGCTCGGTCAGCCGACGGTCATAGCGCCGCGGTACCCACCATAGGAGCACCCCGGCGACAGTTGTGGCGAGAACCCCACCGGCCATCCACCAGAGCGGGTGGGTCTCGAATGGCTCGAACCATGGGCTGGTTCCCCCCGTGGCGACGTTCACCACGGCTGCTAGGGCCGTGGTCGCCACCGCGCCCACAAGGAATGTTGCTCCAATCCATATCGGCCACCATCGACCCCGCACGTGAACTGCCCCCTTCGATCGGGTCAACAGGCTACGTTTCGGGGAGAATGGGAGCGCGAACCGGTCCCAGTCACAGTGCGTAATCGACACGCATGTGTCCTTGACTCGGTAACCGCAGCGGCATGTCGCTGCGGATCTTCCGTGAAGCCACGTGAGCTGCGCACTGGTCATGCAGGTGCGGGCACGTACACCCACCTGTTCGCCAGGCGGCCGACAGCGGGTAAATTGCTGTTCGGCTGGAGCAGGCTGCGTCTGTCGCCGTTCATAGGTAGCTGGCGGCGAGAAGATCGAGGAACTTCGCCGCATCGATGGTTGTACCGATGTGCCAGCCCACGGTGGTGTCAGCCGCTCCGCGTGCGAACTGCTTCGGCCGGGAACTAGCGAATAAGTCTCAAGGCGAAAGCCAGCAGCACGAATACGGCCCTGATGAACTGCTAAACGCGCATCATCAGGCCAGCCTAAGCGTTGTGGTTAGCGAGCAGGAACGCCTCAGACACTGGGGGTTCAACTCGTCGGGCTCGGTCTCCTAGCGGCGATGAAGGCTTTACGTCAGGCGACACGGACTCAGGCGCTGGTTTCGTCGGTGTCGTCTGGTACCTCTTTGATCATGTTCGTTCATGGGGGTCGGTCGCCAAGGCCGCCGACGCGATCGAGGCGTCGGTGGCGCAGTTCGTCAAGACGGCCGAGGACCGGTTCGCGATGCTGTATCGGCGGCGGCTGAGCGACTCGGAGCGGTCGAGCTGACGCTCCGCCGCGCAGGCTGGCCGGCGCTAAGGTCGCCCGCCCGGACGCCGCACCGCGGCGACGGCACAGGCATCTCGGCGTGTCGGTTTGACGGCCGCCGGCACCGCCTCACACTTGACCCTGTCGTGCCGCTACTGACCGAACCTCGCCGGTAGTCACGTCCCCACGTCGTCGCGGCCCTGGCCGATACCTGATTTCACCACGAGGACCGCAGTTGATCGATAGCACCGACAGCACGTCCGGCGACAGCTCTCCAGAGGCGGTCCGCGACAAGGGCGAAGCCACCGGACTCAGCACACTGGCATCGGGATTCTCCGCAGAGCATCATCAGACCTACCTGCGGCACCTACAGCAGGCCGTCGCGGGACCGAAGAACCTGAACATCGCGCTGACCGGCCGGTATGGCACAGGCAAGTCCAGCATCCTCGACGAGTTCGAGGCCGAGTGCGGCGCCAAGACGACCCTTCGTATCTCGATCTCCACACTCGGCCCGCAGCCCGACGCCACACCGGACGGCGAGTCCGAGCGGCAGAGCCTGAGCAACCGGATCCAGAAGGAGCTCGTCAAGCAACTCCTGTACCGGGCCGCGCCTCGCACGATGCACTTCTCCCGGTTCACCCGGATCGTGCCACTGTCGTGGAAACGGGCATACGGCGAGGCGATCGTCGCCGTAGGAATGATCGCCGGGGCCCTAGCACTGCTCGGATGGTTCCCCCGGCTCAACGGGACCGGGCCAGGAAATCCTGGCTGGGTCAGCGCATTGTCGGTGCTGGGCCTTGTCGTGGTGGCCGTGGCGGTCGTCGCGACATTGCGGCGGGTGATCCACGGACGGCTCGTCGTCTCCGACGTCTCAGCCGCGGGCGCCACAGTGAAGTTGACGCAGCGAACGTCCACCTACTTCGACGAATACCTGGACGAGATCGTCTACTTCTTCGACGAGAAGTTCCCGGCCATCGTGATCTTCGAGGACCTTGACCGCTTCGACGACCCTCACATCTTCGAGGCCCTCCGCGAGCTGAACGGTCTTTTGAACCACACGGCGAAGCGCGTCAAGAAGAAGAAACCGTTAAGGTTCGTGTACGCGATTAAGGACAGTCTCTTCGAGACCCTGGGCGAGGAGATCGAGCCGGTAGCACCGGATGCCGCCCACGCTGAGACGATCCGCGCCAACCGCACGAAGTTCTTCGACATTGTCATCCCGGTAGTCCCGTTCGTCTCCCATCGCAACGCCCGCGAACTTCTCGCGGGGATTCTCGACACCGCCGGCGTCACCGGGATCGACCGGCGACTGATCGCGCTCGTCGCGCAGAACGCGACGGACATGCGCCTCTTGAAGAACATCGCCAACGAATACACAGTGTTCGCCGAGCGGCTGCTGTCCGGCGACAACGTCGCGCCGGGACTGACCGGGAGCAGTCTCTTCGCCCTGGTCGCCTACAAGAACTTCCATCTGAAGGACTTCGAGAACATCGCGCGCCGCGACAGTGACCTCGACCTGCTGTACAAGCGGCGCAGGGAGATTGTGCGCGCGGCGATTGACAGCTGTGAGCAGCGCAGACGTGACCTGCTGAAGGAGCCGGTCAGGATAGAGATGATGGAACCGTTGGCCAGGAAACTCGGAGACCGCCTGGTCGCCGTCGGCCACGCGATCAAGGAAGGGTCATCGAACAGTCCCGGTATCCGGAGGTGGCCCTATGTCAGTTTCCGCCTCAACACGGCAATGGCCTGGAGCACTGAGGACGACGTCCGCTCGTATGACTTCTGGCGCGAGGCCATCAAGGCCGACACTGTCGCCCTCATGGCCTCGTCGGACAGGACAGGCGGGAGTACACATGAGTTCGGATCACTGAGCCATCAGCGAGTCGAGGATCTGTTTCCGGAAGCAATGGACGCCGGCAGGTGGGCAGAGCTCGACGAGCGCGCCCACCAGGCGGCGATCCTCGATCTGGACAACGAGATCACGTTCCTTCGGCGTGCCGACTTCAGCGATCTCCTGTCTGACCGCAGCGCCGCACCGTCTACAGAGGCCGGTAAGATCTTTGCGGATTTCGTTGGTACGACGCTCAAGTCGAAGCTGGCCGTCAAGCTCGTCGAGCAGGGCTTCCTGGACCGCAACTTCACGTTGTACGCGGCACAGTTCTACGGCGACTTCACCGGGGTCGACGTCGCCACCTTCATAGTGCAGAGCGTGCAGCCCAACGTCATGGACGTCGACTTCTCATTCAGCGGACCCGAGGCGATCGCCAACCTGCTGGCCGAGGCACCCGAGGACTTCCCGCAGACGACGAGCGCCTACAACCTCCAGGTCGTCGACTATCTCCTGGAAAGAAGCGATCCTCGCGCGACGTCGATCGCGACGAGCATCACGGCGAACTTCAACGACGACGCACGGATCTTCCTCAGGGCCTACCTGAACGCCGGTTCGAGCGCAAAGGAACTCATCGGCTTGCTCAGCCGGCTCCAGTGGCCACTCCTGTTCACCTACTTGGTTCAAGAGGACAGTGTCCCGGAAACCATCCGCATTGACCTGGTCAGCATCGCGCTCAAGTCGTCTGTCGACGGCGGGAAGTATCACCTAGACACGACGATCGGCCAGTTCATCGGGACTCACTACGAGGCCATGACCGTCTTCACCGAACACCAGCCAACTCGTGTGACACGCAAGGTCGTCGATCTCATCAAGGCGACCGGCATTGCCCTGACCGACCTCGCCCCACTCTCCACGCCGATACGTAACCGCGTCGTGCAGCAACATCTCTACGCCATAACGGCCGACAACCTCCGGCACGCCCTCGGCGGCCCTGGTGACATCAGTCTCGATCGAGTTCGGCAAAGCCCGGCGGTATACCGCCACTGCCTAGAAAACCCGAATGCTTACCTGACCGCGGCGAAGAACGACACCGGCGCCACAGCCCAGGCGATCCAATCCACCGACACTCTCACCACCGTCCTGTCCGATGTAGACGAGACCTGGGACAGCGACCAGGTCCGGCAACTCCTCGAGCTCACCTCGCTCGCGGCCACACTCGAACAACTGGACACCGTCCCTACACCATACTGGACGCTCCTGGCCGCCCACGGGCTCTTCCGGCCGACCGTGGCGAACATCCTGACCTACCTCGACACCACCAAGCCCGTCGACCAACCCCTCGCCGAACTGCTCAACCAAGCACAAGCGATCGACGCCCATGACGAAAACGACGCCCGGTGCATGCAGGTCGCCGTCACCATCCTCAACGCGGCGCACGTCATCCCCAACCCAGGCCTGAGAGTCAAATTGGTCCTGAGCCTCGCCCTCGACGACCACGTCGACCCAGAGGAGATCGAGCCGGAACCTGGCGAACTCCTCGCCATCCTCCTTGAGCACGACCTCGTGCCAGACACCCTTGCCTCCTTCACACGGTTCACGTCGGCAGGCTGGGATGCGCTCGAAGCAGCGATCGCGAAGTCGTCGAAGTTCACGCAATTCATGACCCCCGCGCTGGTCAGCGGCCACGTCGAGGACCTCCTCCTCAGCCCAGACGTGCCTAGCACCATCAAACGCACAGTGATCGCCGAGCTCGAGCAGTACGTTCTGGGTGACGACGCCCGCGCGCTATCCGAGGCCGGCAACTTTGCCGTGAGGCGGAACTTCACACCTCCCTGGCCACAGCTCCGCAGAATCGCACGAGTCACCCGCGACGCGAACCTCACGCTGCAACTGCTCTCCCAAGCTTCGTCCCTGCCGTCGACTGCCGACGTCATCGCAGTGCTCGGCGAGCTGGGCGAGCCCTACAGCAATCTCGTGAGTCACACCGCGGACAGCTTCAGTGTGCCCAACGACCAGCCACACAAGAAGATTTTCGCCTATCTCAAGCAAGCTGGGGCGATCGCCGACGTCACACGTCCTCGACTGCCTGATCGTCCGATCACCGTGAGGCTTCTCTGATGGCTGGATAAGCAAGGCGCCGGAGCACGATAGGGTCGTCGTGCACTCTCACGTGGGAAGGCGTGATGGCGCGGATTGTGTGTGTGCACGGCATCGGACAGCAGGTCGTCGGCGAGTGATCGCCGCTGAGTGCCTGGGTTCCTGGATTCCTGCACTTCAGGACGGCCTCACGGGCGACCGCCACGGCGACGCGGCCATCGCTGACACAGTAGCGATAGGGTTCTACGGGGACTATAGACAGCAGATTCGCCCGCCTGCGGTCAACTCGTGTACTCGCCGACTTCGAAGGCATCAGCATCACTCAGGCCGCGGCGTAATCGGTGAGCTCGAGCTCTCTCGACGTTTCCGTACCCCAGCGACTCTGTCAACGCCGTACCCAGACCTCGACGTCAACGGAGCTGACGATCGAGACGCGGGACGAGCTGAATGGACCTTGTCCAGGTAGGACCAGTGACAACATTCCGGTTCCTATGGCGATGGCGCGGCAAGCGCGGCCACCTGCACGACTACCAGAATCCGAAAGGGGCGATCATCGCTCAGGTGTCACTGTCGAATCGGCCTCGGGGCCACGCCTCGCGTCTGACCACAAATCTACGACGGCGTCAGCTTCCTCCGGATGCCCGGTACTGCGTAACGCTGCGGACAGAATCCTGACCAGTTCGTCAGCCTGGCTGGGTGAGAGCGATCGCACTACGGGCTGCAGGATCCCAGCGAGTTGAACCCAGAGGCTGTCGGGATGCCACTGGTTGACCTCGGCGATGACGGCATCCGCCTGCTGCGCGTCCGGGAATACACCCAACCGGGTGGTTGTGTTGAGCATGAGGAACAACCGCGCGGATGCGGGGTTGTCGAAGCACTCGTCACGCAAGAAACGCATATTGGCGGCGACCCGGCGCCGGGCCAGTTCATCCAAATGTTCCTCGTGACGCGCTTGTCGCATTTCCTCGGCCGCGTGGGCATCGTCGTCGGCTACCGAGAGTGCCACGGCCGCTACGGTCAGCGCGCCGTCGTCCAGCTCATGAGGGAGCTTGGACGACAGATGATGGTTGACGGCATGCTGAGCCGCGCTACGTTTCATCACCTCCCATTGCTTGAGCAGGCATTCCACCTCGCTGCGTACGTAAGCGATGGCTTGATCGATCCCGGGCCTCAGTTCGAGGGGTTCGTCATTGCGCCACCCCGCGTCGAAAGTATCGCCGGTCTGAACGATGATGTGTACACGTGCGGTGAATCCGATGTGTTCGTCACTGCTTGTGAAGCGGTCATGCCAGCTGTGCTCGAGCGGCGGCAGTATCCGACGTCGGCGCCACCAGTTCACGACCTGCCCTCGTCTGCAAGCAGTGCCTGCATTGTGTGCGTGATGTCCTTGTCGAGCGCGCCGGTCAGGTCGTGGTAGAGCTCCTTACGGTCAGGGCGGTCGGCAGACCAGGTCAGGGCGATGCCACGAACGATGTCTCGAGTGGTGCGGTCCTCAACGGTGGTGCCGCTGACCGCCAGGCGCAAGATGTCGATCACGGCGTGGCGTTGTACTGGGTGATCGATCGCAGCACCAAGCCACAGTGCCACCAGCGCGGCGCTCTCGGCCTGGGGTGCGATCGCGAGATGAGCGCGCCAGCATCGGGCCAGTAACCGGTAGTCGGGGACGTAGTCACCAGACTCTCGCAGCAGAGCGACCGCGTGACCACCCGCGCTGTCGGGAGACCCCTCCACGGTGGCAGTTGCGAGACGAGCGAAGGCGTGGCTGCCAGCCACGCGAGACACGGCAGCGTTGTCACACCAATCAGCGATTTCCGCGATGAGGGTCGAGCGGGCGGAAGACTCCTGCCACAACCGGTCTATGACGTCACCTAGCGCGGGTTTGACTCTCTCATCACCATGGCGGCCGGCGTACTTGAGCCGAACTAAGGCTTTGCCTGTGTAGCGAACCGCGAATGGGCCAGCGCAGACACGTAGCACAGCGTGTACCCGCTCGATCGCGGAAGATTTTGCCCAGTCCAGAAGAAGACGGTGCACATAACGCTGGTGGACCACGAGAGGTGCGATGTCGGCGCCGACTTCCGTGGGGTCAGCGCTTGGAGCACAAGCGACGGCATCGAGGACCTCGACCAGGTCCTGCCACAAGGCGGGGTGTGTGTCATGCCAAGCCTCGGCGAGCTTGGCCAAGGGCATTTCGCGGTTGTGACGCGCGGCCCAGCCCAGCGCGAACCGTGTAATCCGTCGTGCTGCGGCTCGCCGCTGCTCATTGCTGACGGATTCCAGCGACTCTCCGGCACTGGATGCAGGGGCGCCGGCGAGCCATTCAAGGAACGTAGTACGCGCCAGAGGCCGGTCGGCCCAGAAGTATTCGAGGATAGAGTCTGCCCAGCCGGGACGCGGGAACTGGATAAGGTCTCCGGCCACGACCTCGCCGCCGATCGCGTCGAGCATTGCGATCACACCAGGTGCATGCTGCCCTGCCGCGTCCACGACACCCTTGCCGCCGAGTTTAGTGTTGAGCTGGTTCGCACCGTGATACACATGGGTCACTGGTAGTCCGGTCAGGGTGGCCGCGGCTACTTGAAAGTCGCGTTCGAAGGCGGTGCGGGAGGACTGACGGTGCCACTCGAGTAATTGCCGGCGCCACTTACCGCGCGAGTCGACCACCATCGCGATCCTGCGGGCGAGCAATACCTGATCGTCCAGGGCACCTTCGGCGCTTCCCGCCTTGGGGTCGGCGGGCAACAAACCGACCGGAGTCTGTTCGGCGGCCAAGATATCGGCGACCACCTCCATGGCGTTCGCGTTGCCGCCTTGCTCGAACATTCCGGCAATGTCGGGATCTTCAAGCCATCCTTTCACATCGATGTCCGGCTTCCGGCCGATCAATTGGGCACGTGCCAACACGGTCGACTCGACCGCGTCGGGCAGCACCTCGCGCGCGCTGGGCCACCTTGGCGACGGCTTGGCACCGATACGACGCCACTGATCGGGCCGAGTCAGTACGATCAATCGACTGTTCTGTGCAGCGAGCATCCGGTCCAAGTCGGGCAAGCAGTCACCGAAAGTATCGTGGACGCGGAAGCCCTCTTCGTCGTCAGCCGGCAGTTCCAAGAGCCATACCCGGAGTTGATCCGTTGGCAACCGCTTGTCCGGGAAATATTCAGATCCGCCGAACATCAACCGTGCGACGTCGAACAACTCATTCTGCCCGCTCACCGTGTCACTCTCTGACGCCGCCGCAGCCTGGGTTTGCCGAACGTCGAAGGACACTGCTCTAGCATGCCGGGCCTCCGGCACTGATGACAGGTCAACAGCCATTTCGGCGGTTCCGGACGCCCTGTGATCGGACGGATCGGAACTGGTCGTCGGCGTGCCGTTCCAACTCGAGGTGTCCTCACTGGACGGCCTTTCCGGCCCCTGTCGGTCCGCTGCAGCGGACAAACCAGCCAGGCGCGCAGCGAGCGCCTCGGCATGAGTGGTGCGACCAGAGTTCTCCTCGATATCGAACACAACAATCCGCGTCTGCTCGCGTATCAGGCTCACAAGACGATCGAATCCTGCTGGCCTTGCGTATGTGTCCAGCACCCTACTTAGATGAGGCGGCCGCACCGGAGATTGGTCCAACGGCACCAAGCCTTGGGTCACCGACACCGCCCCGACGACAGAACCGCCGGACATCGACTTGATGCCGATCGACGCGGTGGACTGGGGCGTTCCAGGCGGACTCGCCTGTTCGATGTGGAGGCCGACTGGTTCTGGAGCGTCGTCGAATGGCAGGGCGCCAGGGTTTCTGCCGGTGAGCGACTCAACCGGCAGGGTGGGCGGGGTGTCAGCTCCGGCCTCCGGCTTGTCACCCGGCCCTGTCCCGCCAGTTTGGGCTTCGAGGGCCAGTTCTTCGTCGGGCACGTCTGAGGCCGGAGGTTTCTCTGCCTCGACACCAGTCGTCTCGACCGGAGCGACGGGCTTCTCGATGAGCTGTGCTTGGTCGGACATACGCTGCTCGGCACCTGGATCGCCTTCAGGCCCGCGTCCCTCCTCGGGCGCACTACCAGGCCCTTGAGCAGCGCCCGAGTCTCCGCGTGCGCCGCGGCGGTTGAACCAATTACCCCCCGTCTCGCTCACCGGCGATCGCCCGAACGGAATCCGGTGACTGACCCGCCTTCGTGCAGCGTGCCGATCTTCTGAACGATGTGCGCCTCTGTCCCCGGGGTCGGTTCACCCAGGTCGGCTCCTGTCATCGTCCCTCGGACATGATCGGCAGCCTGGTTCACCTCGATCAACGAGCGCACGGCCTGATCGAGGTCAACCGGCGCTCCCTCCAAACGCTCGATTGCCGCGTGAAGCCGCTGGATCGTGTCCAGCAGCACGGCGTCCTCAGGTTTCAGCGCGAGTTGCTTCTCGCGGTAAACCTCCAACACTCGCATCGCGCCAGCAACCTCGGCCTCCGCGGCGGCTTTGTCTCTGTCATCCGTCTCCACCACGTCGCGCTGTCCCGGATCCTGCACGGTGTTCCTGGTTAACTCAGTGACCGGACCACTGGTGGACATCGACGCGTCAGCAGAGCGCCGCTGAGCTCGGCGATCAAGAGCAGCGTTGCCGCGGTCGAACAGGAATTTCACGGCATACCCCAAGCCGACGGCACCAAGCGAGGTCAACGACAACGGATCCATGAACCAACGACTCCCACGATATTAAAGGCATCCTGACGAGGTCTTGAAGGTGCTATCGGAGCACAACCTTTTCGACTCATCAGCCGTTACACGAACTGTCCACTCGATCGGAGCAGCGCGGAGCGAGGTCCACTTTTATTACCACATCTTCTCTCGCATCAGCACGCGCATAGTCATAGTTCGAGACGACTCTAGGCCTGACCGGCACCGGCGGCATGGGAACCGCCATGCGGTCATGATGCGCGACCTCGCGTCATACTCCGAGCAGATGCATCACATCAGAGATCGGTCGACCTCGATCTACTCAAATGCACAGCAAAGCATCCTGCAGCCAGTGACGCTGGACAAGAACGCCAGCGGTAACGGCGCTTTGAACTGACAGCCCCGACATTATGAGTCAGATTCTGAGCGATCGAGACGACCAGCGATCATATTCGATCAAGACAGTGCACAATTCGCCAAGGCAGCCAGCTGGATTACTGCCGCCGCACCCACAACGTTCCGGCCACCGCACCTCATCGCACCGAGACCGTTGGCAAACTTGATCCAGCCTCCCCTATTCGTGAGTCACTCCCCGTAACCAGCAATCTAAGATCAGCTGTTGATACTCGAGCGACCGGAACACGTCGAAATGCGTTTGAAGTCACCCGATGCGGAACGATAGACCATAGAACTGCGGAAACAGAGGAACGACTGGCCGGGAGCCAATTGGGGCTTCGCCGCACAGACTACTCGCCTGCTCTCGCATCAAGCTACTGAACGTCACGAGAGCCGGAGGTGTGTGGTTAGTGAGCAGCTCGCCCCTCGGACACGTTCACTGCGCACACGGGTGGTTTCGGCTGAGTTTCAGCGGTAACCACCCGTTTTTCATGATCATAGGTCAACTTGACTCCCAGTTGTCGATAGACCTCAAGCTTGTCCGCTGGGTCTGCTTCTCGCAGGGTGGCCAACAGGCCCCCGAGCGCCTCGACCAGTGCCTGAATCTCTTCGCCGCTCATCCGTCGGCATCGGACGGATCCATCACTGTCAGCCGCGAGCCGCGCTTTCAGCGCCGCCTGCTCACGTTGAACCTCGCCGCTCCACGCGGCCACCAATGCTGGATCGGCTCCCGCCTCCAACGCCGCTCGGTGACGCCCCAACTTCCGGTCGCACTCGAGAAGCGCGCGACGGATCTCTGCGTGTGCGGGTTCGATATCGGGTTGGGCAGCCTCCAACATCGTCAATGACTGTTCCACCCGCTCGGGGCGGAACACCTCCGCCAACCAACGGTCCAGCTGGTCGAGAATGGCGTTCTCCCGCACGTACACCGTCAGCGGGTGATCGATTTTGTTCGCGATGGCGTACTCGTTCGGGAACCGGCATCGGTAGTGGGCCATGTTGTGGTTCCAATTGCCCTGCATCCGCCGCCCACACGTGTCATGAAACAACAACCCCTTCAGGGCGTACCCATGCTGGCGGCGCGCCGTCACCCGTCCAGTCGACCGTGGCCCGCGCGCGGCCAGGCGCAACTGCACCTGCTCGAACACTTCACTGCTGACCAGCGGGTCGTGGACCGGCTGATCGGACAAGATCCACTGGTCTTTGGGATTCCACGCCATCTTGGTCTCGTGCCCCAGAGCGACGTCCTCGACATCGATCAATGACTCCTGCTTGCGCTGCTTGTTCCACACCTCATGCCCGGTGTATCGCGGATTGCCCAGGATTCCCCGCACCGCGCTCTTCGACCACGCCACCCCCGAGCGGTGCGGATTACGCGCACGGTCGTAGAACGACGGACACGCGATACCGTCATCAGTCAGCCGCTGAGCGATCGCGAACACTCCGATCCCCGACAGGTACTCCTGGAAGATCCGCTGCACCGTCGGTCCAGTCGTTGGGTCCGCTTCCAGCCTCCGCAGTCGTTTCCCGTCTGCGGCTTTGGCCGGGTTGGGGTGCGGACCGACGTCGACCAGTTGGTACCCATAGGGAGGCCTCCCGCCCAGATAGCGTCCCTCGACCTGAGCCTGCGCGGCCATCGCGGTCCGTACCCGGACCTTGATCCTCGTCCGCTCCCCCTTGCTCATTCCGCCGAAGACCGACATCACCAGATCGTGGGCCTCGGACTCGGGATCGATCGGACCGCCGACTTCCGGCACCCACAACTGCACGCCGTAGTGCATGAACACCGGGAACGTCAGCCCGTACTGATTGCCATAGAACGCCCGTTGTGGCTCACCAATCACGACCCCGTCAAACCCGCGGCCTCGGTCCTTGAGAGCCTCGAGCAGAAGGGACGCCTGCGGGCGGCGTTTCCACGGGATCGACCGCGACTGGCCGATATCGAAGAACGAGGTGACAACTTCGCCATGCCGCTCGATCAACGCGCGAGAACGAGCAAGCTGCCAGTTCCGCGAGGCCTCGGGATCCTGCTGATCCTCGGTTGACACACGCCCATAGAACGCGAAACGACCAGTCATGCAGCTTCCCTCCTGGAGTCACAGACGTCAGTCCGGGTATCGCGGGCGATGAGATCGGATTCCGCGGCCCGCTGCTCATTCCGTCTTAGGAGCCGCAGCAACGCCAATGCCGCGGCAGGAGTGAGCACCGGCGGTTCGACGGGCACCAGAACCTTCAGCTCGGGTGGCTCGCCAGGAGTCAGGCGTCCAGTGGCGTCGTCACGCCGCTCGACTTCGCCTGCCATACCTGGTGTCCTTTCAAGCACGGTAGCGTCGATTCGCGAATATGGGAGCTCCCATGCCGGGGACTGCCGGATCGACCAAACCTCAGGCGGTCGCCTTGAATGCCTGCGTGGCAAGCATTCATGGCCTCACGCCGCACGCCTGGGAGCTTCGTGGAAGTCGCCCACCGCATGAACGGCAACCAGATCCGCCAGGATCAGGCTGAGTGCGTAAGCGGCTTGCTGGGGAACGACTCCGTTGCCCAGCGCCCGTAGTTGCGCGGTGCGCGGTAGGTCGAGGTCGGTGACCCAGCCGGCATCGAGGCCCATTATCCATTCGACGAACGCCGGGGACAGCCGGACACGGCCGTTCTTGCCGGGCTCGGTGGGATGCGGGGCGGCTAGTCCGCGGATGGCTTCCCAACGTCGGATGGCCGGCCCGTAGATTCCCCAGTCAACCTGTGGCGCCACGCTGACGGCGCTTCGCTCCAGGTCTCGAGTTCGGTCGGCAGGATCCCCAGAGCGATCTCGACAGCCTGTTCCAGCCCGGGGCCCGATCGGTACACCGCCGCCGCGGTCCGGCTGTTGCGGTTGCCACCCGCACGAGGTGTCGGCAAGAGACGTACGGCCGCCGGCGCCAAGGTCAGATCGCCTGTCGAGCGACGCGGCACCACTTCCCGGGCGCGACCGGTATGGCCGGCTCGCGTGGTCGGCAGGAGCCTCACCGCGATTGACAGCGGCATGCCCATGCCGTTGCCGTTGATCTTCCTGTTTCGGTGTCGCGCCTGCCGACGCAACCAGCCGACAGGGTCCTCTCCGTCGTTGGGATTGCTGTTCGTCGGAGTCGGCAGGAACGTCGTCACCGCATCGGGCAAGGTCACCTGATGCCCGCCCGCCCTGCGGGATTCCGGTGAGCAACCGGCGCGGCTGTCGTCGCTCGCTTGCGGAGTCGGTAGCAGCCGGACGGCATCGGTCAGCGTCGTGCCGGCCTGCTGCGCCGGCTTCATCGTCCGCATGACCGTCTTGCTCGCTGATGAACGGGCGTCCCCGACGGTCGGGGTCGGCAACCCCCGTGGTGAAGGTGCTTCCGGCAGGGTAAGCGACGAGAAAGACCCTGTCGCGTCGATGCGGCGCTCCGATGTCGGACGCACGAACGCTCGTCCAGCACGCGTCATACCCGATTTCGGCCAGGTCGCCGAGTACGACGTCGAGGCCGCCCTTGCGCCAGCGGAGCGCGGCCACGTTTTCCACGACGAGGAGCGCCGGTCGTAGATGGCGAACGGCTGCGACGACCTGGTGCCAGAGTCCACTGCGTGTTCCCTTCCTGATGCCGGCACCACGGCCGGCGGAACTGATGTCCTGGCAGGGGAAGCCGACGACGATGACGTCGACCGGCTCGACCTCTGTCCAGTCGGTGGTGGTGATGTCGCCGAGGTTGCGCACGCCCGGCATCCGGGCAGCGAGAATCGCGCTGACGTGCCGGTCCGGGTCGGCTACCCAGGCAGTGCGGGCTTGCCCGAACGCGGCGATGACAGCGAGGTCGAGACCACCGTAGCCAGTGCACAACGAGCCGATCACCAGTTCACGGTCAAGGATCCGATACTCCCTGCGATCACTGGGTCGTGTCGTGCTCGTGCTGGCCGGTTGCTGGTTCATGCGGCCTCCCGGCCGTCGTCGGCGAGCCCGATGCCGTCGGTTTCCGGTTGCACTGGACCCCACCGGAACCGGCGGTTGTAGACCGCCCAGTACACGGCCGGCTCGACCAGGACCTGGTGCCGTCGCTGTTGCGACCAGGTCCAGCGTTCCGGCGGCTGATCCACTCCACGCAGCGTGCGGCCCCGTACGACATACCCGAGGTAGACGGGATTGTTCAAAATGGTGCGCACAGCCCCAGGACTCCATGCCCGCGGCCGGCCAGAGACCGGATCGGCCGGCCGGGAATGCTCCTGCTCGGTCAGAAGCCGGGTCAGGTCGCTTTCGCTGAGTTTGCCGTGCAGGTACCAGGCGAAGATGAGCGCCACGACCGGGGCGCGCAGCTCATCGACGATCAGCCGGTGCCGCCAGCCGCCGCAGCCGGTTTCGGCTTCGACCCAGTGGTGTTCCAGGGTGTAGCCGTACGGCGCGGGTCCCAGCCACCAGCCGTCGCGGGTGCGCTGCCGGAGCGAGGAACGCGACCGTCGAGCCATCTCACGCTGGTACCCGCGGACGGCCAGATAGCCGTTCATGTGCCAGTCGTCGTCTTCGTACGGGGCCGTCAGGAAATCGGCCAGGCCTTCACGCATCCGCCGCCACAGGCCCGGTGTTTCCGGTTCCCTCGCACGGTTCTTCAGGAAGGGGTACAGCGCGGGATCGTCTCGGCGTGAGGTCCGGCGCGGGCTGTCGCTCCGCTCGGGAGTGGTGGTCATGACGGTCCTCTCCTTGCAGCGAGTGGGTGGAGGTCGACACGCGGCGGACGCTGGCTGCGGCTTGTGCATCGCGGGTCGCGTCGCCGCAATCGCGGGCAGTGCGTCTGACGAGTGAGTGAATGTGTGCTCAGGCGGCGGCCGATGCCAGCCGTGTTTCGCGAGCGCTCCGATGCGGTCGCGGATGCACAGGCAGCGCCGGGATGAGCTGGGTCAAAGCCGGATCACTGGCCTCGGGGTCGGCCCGGAACACCAGCACGGTGTGGTGCGCAGGCAGCGCGATCGGATGTCCGAGAGCGCGTTCCGCTCGACCGGCGGCGCGCCGCTGAGCGAGGGTCGCGCGGGTGTACGCACGCCGCCGCACGGCGGCGGTGAGAGCCAGACAGCGCGCGATCGGCGCCAGCCCGGAGGCGCTGCCGATCTCGGCGATCCGGCTGGGAACGTCGAGCAGCTCATGCCGGAGGGGATGGCGCTGCGGGGCACAGGTGATGACCACGTGCCCGCCGGGACGCACCAGCGGCCGGTACTGCGACAGCAGGCTGTGCAGCCGGTCCAGCGCACCATCGATGTCGCCGTTCGACCCGGCGGGGCGCAACGTGGTCAGCAGGAGATCGACGCGCCCGGTCAGTCCCGCTGTCGCCGCGGCTACGGCTGTGCCGGGGCGCCGGTCGAGTACGAGGACCATGCCGTCGACGAACACGCCGCGTGCCTTCGCGGCGGTCACGTTCGCCCGCGCCAGCCGCCACCACCGCCGCTGCCCGGTCAGCCCGATCGCGTGCCGCCCGGAGCACAGCGCTTCGACGATGGCTGTCCCCGCTCCACAGTCCGGGTCGAGCACCACACCACCGGGCCGGGTAAAGGCCGTGATGGCGTGGCGGGCGATCGCCGGAGCCATCAGTGCCGGGTCCGTGCTGGTCGCGTCGTGGTAGCCGCCCTCGTCCAGTTGGGTCGCCACGCTGGTCGTCCCGGTCGGCCACACCGAGGCCACAACCGGCCCCTCCGGTTGCTCCCCCGCCGGCTGCGGAAACCGCTTGTCAGCGCGCTCAGACATCCGAGGTCTCCGTCCTGTCGGCGACGTCGCCCTCCGGGGCGGCGAGAGGCAGCCGCCGGAACAGAACGAGGTCGTGGTGCACACGGCTCAGCGGCAGCGCCCCGGCGCCGTCTGCCCGTGGCGACCGACTACGCGAGGCCGTCGGGATTGCGGTCCGCGCGGCAGCAGCGGGGCTGGCTGCCGGGTCCGGTGTCGGCGCGGTGAGCACGGCGATGTGGTCGAGACACCGCAAACCATGCTGACCCAATGTGTCCACCAAGACGGGGTACGGGTCAAGCAGCCGCCCGCCGAGCAAGTCACTGTGCGTGACTATTGTGGTGAGGCCGCGCGTGGTGAGCAGGGCGTTCCAGTCGGTGTGACCGAGCCAGTCGGTGGCGTGCGGGTCGAGTGCGGTGATGATCAGATCGAATTCGCCACGGGGCCGGTCTCCGGCGCGGTGACGAAGGTGTGCGGAGTCGGTGTCCGGGTCCGCCACCGGGCGCGGGCCGGGCCGACTGGGTCGGGGTCGCGACCCCGACCCAGCGCCGCCGTGCCGGAACGGGTCAGTGTGGCCACTCGGGTAGTCCGGCGCGGGTGCCGCGGTCGCGGTATCGGCGCCGCGGCCGAGCCGGGCGACGGTCCAGACTGCTTCGGCGAGTCCGGTGTACGGGTCGCCGTCGTCGGTTCGGCCGGGCGTGCGCGGCGACGGGTGCGGGGAAACCGGTGGGGTGAGGAGAAGGACACGGTCGCCGGGACGGGTATAGGTCGTGACGAGGGTGAGGATCGTGCGGCCGAGCCAGCCGGCGAGCTGCGCGGTGCCGGGCAGTGCCTCGGCATCGGCGAAGGGCCACAGAGTGCTCGGGCGCGCCGAGCGGATCCGTCCGGTGATGGCTGCCTGGGAGGGCGCGCGGCGTCGGCCTTGGCCGGTGCTTGCAGGGGCAGCCATCCGGCGATGCGGCCTCTGGTGGGGACGGCGGCCGGGCTCGTGGTGAGGCGTTGAGGTCATCGGTGGCCTTCCTCGCGGTGTGGTGGCGTGGTCTGCCAAGTCACCCCAAGAGGCCGGTTTCGGGGCCGATTTTGGACACCAAGAATCCAAATTTTTCGACAAATTCTGAGCGCGCCCCCGAAACTCACCAAATTGAGCCACGCTTTCCAAGCGAGAGGTCGCCTGATCCCGCGAGGCAGCGGGACAAGAACGGCGCGAGTTTCCACTCGCAACTCCGTCACCGGCGACGAACTCGACAGAATTTTGGATGCCGCGACCCCGGGCCGCCGCCGCAACTCGATCACGCTGCGATCGTCGAGCATGACGCTACTAAGAAGCACTTAAAAGCACAGTTCAACGGCTACTAAGGCCGATCTTGAACGACCGGTCGAGGCTGGCCCGCACCACCCTGCCTGAATCCTTCCAGAAGCCTGTTTTAGTAGCGAGCTCCAGTTACTAAAAGGATCATCTTTGTTCTTTTCTTGTCCTTTTCTTGTTGCCGTTCTGGCGTCCTGACGTGGTCGATGCAAGTGACTCGGGCAGGAGCAAGGAAATGACCGACGATGAAAGTGTGTGCGGTGCGATTCGCCGCGATCACGAAGGGCACGACTGGCTGCCTTTGGACACGGCGCGCGATGCCTTCGGCTGGCTGGTGACCGGGCCGAAACCGATGGCCGTGCACGGCTCCAAGTTCGCGGGGTTGCCGCGGCGGCCGGTGCCGCTGGACGAGCTGCGGGACCGGGTGATGAGCAAGCAGTGCCCGCCGCGCACCCGCGACGACGTGTGGGCGCATCTGGTGCTGCGTTCACGTGCTCACGGAGGCGCCTGGACGGTCGCGTGCGTCGGCATGGCACTGCCCTCGCTGGCCGCCAGCGCCCGGTGGCTGGGCGCGCGGTACCGGGGCGATCGGGCCGATGCTCACGCGGCCGTACTTACCGGGTTCGTTCAGGCGCTGGCCACCGTGGACCTGACCGATCCCGGCATCGTCGTCCGGCTGCACTTCGCCGCGCGCCGCGCCGGGCAGGCGGCGCTGGAGGAGTCCCTCGACGCGCCACCGCCCGTGGACACGGACTATCACTCCACTGCTCCCCGCCCGCCGTACGGGCACCCCGACCTGGTGCTCGCCCGCGCGATCGGCGAGGGAGTCCTGACCCCGACCGAGGCGGATCTGATCTCGGCGACCCGACTGGGCGAGGTGTCCCTGACCGCCTGGGGAGCGGAGCACCAGAGCGAGTTCTGGGCGACCTACAAAGTCCGCCAGCGAGCCGAACACCGACTCGTGTCGTGGCTGGCCGACCGCACCGAGAACCCAGACTCCGAGGACCCCGTCGCCGAGGCCGCACTGTCCTCACTCGCCCTCGGCGAGAACAACCCGCACACCGACGCCGAGGGTGCCGTGTCACGCGCGGTAAGCGGCCGTCGTCGCAACGGGCGACCGGCCAGTTCGAAGAAATCTTCACGCTTGGTGTCCAAAAACGACCCGAAATCCGGCCTCTTGGGACGCGGGGAGACCCCACCCAGCTCTCCGCGGACCGCCGAGCACGAGCCGACTTCGGAGGTGCGCCGATGCGCCTGACACCCCATCCCCAGACCCAGCAGACCACCGTGCCGTCGCGCCCACGCGCGGCGAACGCCCCCGATCAGACACAGCCCCGCGCGGACATCACCAAATGCTCGCGGCCGGTGGCACGCACGGGTGGCGCACGGCCCCGTCATCGGACCTCTCAACCGCCGTCCGCGCGCCGCATGCTGTCCCGGTCTGTCGCCATGGTGGTCCTCGGCGCGGTCGTGTTCAGCACGCTCACCGCGGATGTGGCGCAGGCATCAACGCAGGTTCTCGCGCTCGCGACCAGCGTCGATCAGGTCTTCACCAACATCCGCAACTGGCTGGTCGGGATCCTGGCCGGTCTGGCGACGGTGTTCCTGACCGTCGGCGGGGTCCGGTACCTGCTGGCCGGAGGCAACCCCGGCGAAACAGAGAAGGCGAAGGGGTGCTTCAGGAACGCAGCATGGGGCTACGGATTGGCGGCACTGGCGCCGCTCGCCGTGGAAATCCTGCGCGGGATTGTCGGGGCCTGAGGTCATGGTCAAGACCCGGCGTCCCCGCGATCGCGGCGAGCCTCGCGTGCGCTCAGCGACCCGGGAGCGGGTCCTGCTCACCTCACCCATCCCGGAAGGACACGCTCGCAGTCCCCGGCATCGGTTGGTGCAACTGCTGCCTCTCGGCGTGGCCGTGGTGCTCGGCTGCCTGCTGACGGTCGGTGCGTGGGCCACGCCCGAGAACCTCGCGCCACGCGACGCGCAGCAAGCCGCGGTCGCCGTCGCGCAGCAACCACCGCCCTTGCCCCTGCCGACCAACCCGCCGGGACACACGTGCGCACCGGATTCACCGGACCCGACATGTCACTTCCCGACCGGGTCACCGCATCCGCCGACGCCGACGACCCCCTTCCCGCCAATCACCGAACTACCGCCACCGACCAGTTGTTTCCCCAGCCAGATCGGGTGTACTCCCAGTGGCCCGACCACTGCGCCGCGAACGAACACCACCACGCCGTGCACCGGAGAAGGCTGCATCCCGCAACCCGATACTCCCCCGCCCGCCACAGCTCCGGGACAGCCCGGTCCGGGAGTGGACGGTGACGACCCGGACTGCGGCATCACCGACATCGAGGGCTGCATCAACAAGGCCATCAACGCGGTGTTCCGCGAGCTGGTCAAGTCCGCCCTCGACCCGCTTCTGAAGCTGCTGGGCGACACCGCCTTTACGACGCCGACGCTGGATTCCCTGCCCGGAGTGACGAACCTGTGGAACAACTCCTGGCTGATCGTGCTGGCCTGCTACGGCGGGCTGATCATGATCGGCGGGATCATTGTGATGTCGCACGAGTCGGTCCAGAGCCGCTACTCGATCAAGGAGATCGCGCCCCGGCTCATCGTCTCGTTCTTCGCGTCGATGCTGTCGCTGTTCCTCATCGACAAGGCGATCCGGCTCGCCAACGCACTGTCCGCCGCGGTGCTCACCGATGGAGTCGATCCGCCGCAACTCGGCGACAACTTGACCAAGTCGATCGGCGGCGCCTACTCGGCGATGGCATCTGGCGGGCTGTTCGCGATCTTGCTGCAGGTCGTCCTGGTCATCGCCGTGATCGCGCTGCTGCTGGTCTATGTGGTGCGGGTGATCCTCACGTTGATCCTGACCGTCTCGGCTCCGCTGTGGGTCGCTTGCCACGCCCTTCCCCACACCGACGGCATCGCCCGCTGGGGGTGGCGTGCGCTCGCCGCCACGCTCGGCACTGAGGTCGCGCAGTCGCTCACATTGCTCGTCGCGGTCAACACCTTCCTCAACGGCAGCACAAAGCTGTTCACCTCCATCGGCGGCGGGCTGATGATGCTCTTCGCCGTCCTCGGGCTCCTCTACATCCTGTTCAAGATTCCGTTCTGGTTCCTCTCGGCCACCAAGCTCGGCCACGGCCGCTCCTTCCTCGGCGGGCTGGCGAAGGCATATATCGCGGCGAAAACGTTCGGTGCTATAGCGGGCAAGTCCGGTGGGTTTGGCAAAGCCGGCGCTGTCGCCGGTGGCGGGAAGGGCGGCACAGGCGGCGGGGGCCGCGGTGGTGCTGTTGGCGATCCACCGTGGCCCGCTCAGCCGCGGATCGCGCCGACACCGGAGGCGGTCAACAAGCGATTGCAGGCGGCCTACGACGCCGACCGCGCCCGCGCTGCCCAACAGCCGCGCCCGCTCTCGCAGCGACCGGAGTTTCTGCAGCCCGGTCCGCAGGAGACCACCCACGACCCGGCCGTCACCCCGGCCACCCAAGGACCCGTCATGCCCGAATTCAGTTCCGCATCCAAGCCCGTTACTCCGGTCCCGCCGCCCGCCGGGCGCCGCCGCGGGCAGGCCGCGACGGCGCCCCGGTTCCAAGCTCCCGATGCGCCGCGCCGCGCCGGTGGTGCCGCGCCCCCGGCTCGACCGGTCGCGGTGGCAGCGGTTCCGCCGCACTTGCGGTTCCAGCCGCCGACTCCGGAACCCAGGCACGTGTCCCGACCGGTCACGCCAGCGCCCGCGCCACCCGCAGCACCGGTGTTCCGGGCCGCGCGTCCGGAGCCGCGCA
>NZ_JADNQM010000068.1:0-20582 GCF_046269425.1 Amycolatopsis sp. cmx-11-12
TTTGATCGAGGCAAATTTAATGCACTCAAAGGAACCTCAAACGAGGTTCTTAATACATAAGCTCTACTGGCTTAGTTCACTAGCACACTGTTGAGTTCTCAAGCAACACACCCCGAATCGCACCGAGTACAACTCGGCCTTATCCGAAGCAGTCATTCCTAGCAGTTTTGGTGAGACACCCACTCAATCACCCAGAGGTGAGAGCTTGGTTCGTGTCCCGCGGCCACCCGGTTTCCCTGGCGACTTGGAGAACTTTACATGGCCGGAAACCCCCCAAAACAGGGGGGTACCTTAACGACATTCCCGCAGGTCAGAGGCCGGAAACGGGCCGACTCCCGGCGATCACCCGGTGATCGCCCCAGGGGCGCCCCAGGTGAACACCGGGAAGAAACATTGCTCCGAGTACATTGCACCGTATTGATCTCGTTGATTGCTCCGATTAGCTTCGAGTCATGAGCACTGCGGAACTCGACGGCATCTCCGTCGCTTACGACGACCTCGGCAGCGGGCTGCCCGTCGTCCTCGTCCACGGCCACCCCTTCAACCGTTCGATGTGGCGTCCCCAGGCCGAACGCTTCAGCCGGGAGGGCTACCGGGTCATCACCGCGGACCTTCGCGGGTACGGCGAGACGACCAAGCCAGAGCACAGCGAGAAGACCGGACTCGACGTCTTCGCAGCCGACATCGCCCGTCTCACCGATCACCTGGACATCGGGCGGTTCGTGCTCGGCGGCCTCTCCATGGGCGGGCAGATCGTCATGGAGTTCCACCGCACGTACCCCGAGCGCGTCCTCGGACTCCTGCTCGCCGACACCTCCCCTCAGGAAGAGACCGAGGAGGGCAAGCGCGTCCGCAACGAGACGGCGGACCGGATCCTCGCCGAGGGCATCGGCTGGTACGCGGACGAGGTGCTGACGAAGATGGTCTCGCCGGAGAACGTCCGTACGCAGCCGGACGTGGCGGCGCACGTACTACAGATGATGCGCACGACGCCCAAGGAAGGGGCGGCCGCCGCGCTGCGGGGCCGGGCCGAGCGGCCGGACTACCGGGACAGCCTCACTCACATCCAGGTGCCGAGCCTGATCGTCGTCGGCACCGAGGACGAGTTCACGCCGGTTCCGGACGCCGAGTTGATGCACGAACTCATCCCCGGCTCCACCCTGGCGGTGATCGAGGGCGCGGCCCACATGCCTAACCTGGAACGCGAGGCCGAGTTCGACGCCGTGTTCGCACGGTTCTTGAAAGAAATTGGGTGATCGTCTCCATGTCCCAGAAGACCGTCTTCGTGACCGGCGCCAGCGCGGGGTTCGGCGTCGAGATCGTCCGCCGGTTCGCCGCGGACGGCGCCAAGGTCGTCGCGGCCGCGCGCAGCAAGGACCGGCTCACCAAGCTGGCCGACGAGCTGGGTGAGAACGTCCTGCCGATCGAACTGGACGTCCGGGACGCCGACGCGGTGGCCGCCCTCCCCGGAACGCTGCCCGCCGAGTTCGCCGAGGTCGACCTGCTGGTCAACAACGCCGGCCTCGCGAAAGGCCTCGAGCCCGCCCACCGGGCGAAGCTCGACGACTGGGACCAGATGATCGACACGAACATCAAGGGGCTCGCGCACCTCACCCGCGCGCTGCTGCCCGGCATGGTCGAGCGCGGCCGCGGGCACGTGATCAACATCGGGTCGGTCGCGGGCACCTACCCCTACCCCGGCGGCAACGCCTACGGCGCGACCAAGGCGTTCGTGCACCAGTTCAGCCTGAACCTGCGCGCGGATCTACAGGGCACCGGCGTCCGGGTGACCAACGTCGAGCCCGGCCTGGTCGGCGGGACGGAGTTCTCCGTCGTCCGTTTCGAAGGCGACCGGAGCAAGGCCGACGACGTCTACAAGGGGACGACGCCGCTCACGGCCGCCGACGTCGCCGAGTCCGTCTTCTGGGCGGCTTCGCAGCCGGAGCACGTGAACATCAACGTCATCGAGTTGATGCCGGTGGTGCAGAGCTTCGCGGCGTTGCCGATCCATCGGCAGGACTAGTTAGTCAGGCGGAGCCTGTCCGTTGAGGGTGGTGGTGGGGCGGGGTCCGGGGAGCGAGAAGAGGTCGAAGAGCGCCTGCTGCTCCGGGCTCCGCTCGGTCAGCAGGCGCCGCGTCCGCGGGCGGCCGCCGGTGGACGGGTAGCGCAGCACCGTCTCCCCGATCCCGGCCAGGCTGTCCATCAGTTCGCGGACCGAGAGGTTCATCCCGGCGCGGTCGGCCTCGCGCCGCATGAGGTGCGTGACCGTCGACGCCAGCACCGTGACCAGCGTGTGCACGGCGATCCGATGCGGGCTCCAGTCCCAGCGCGGGGTCGGACCGGCGACGGCGGAGCCGGTCAGCCAGCGGAACGTCGAGTCGAGGTGGGTCCGGGCGCGGTAGGCGGTGACGACCTCGGCGACCGGCCAGTCGTGGTCGGTGACCAGCACCTGTTTACCGAAGAACTCGTCGTGCAGCCGCGATACGGCGGCGTCGTCGATCTTCCAGGTCAGCCGGATCTCCCCCGGTCTGGTGCCCGTCAGCGACGGCGAGAGCACCCGTTCGACGCGGCGGCCGCGGGTGATCCGCGCGATTTCGGCGTTCACCTGGCCCCGGTCACCCCGGTAGGTGCCCGCGGCCAGTGCGGCGTCGAGACCGGCGAGTTCGCGGGTCGCGGTGCCGAGTTCGTCGCCGAAAGCGCGGGCCTGCGCGTTGTGCAGGGTCTCCGAATGGGTCAGGATCACGCGCCGCCGAATGCCCGCGACCACGGCTCTGGTGTCGAGGGCCGTCAGCCCGGCGAAGCGCTCCGGGTCGACAGGCTTGCGCGCGGACGGCGGTTTCGCCAGCAGGTCCGGATGTTCCGAGAGCGGCAGCGCGCCGACGAAATGCCGTCCGAGGTCGAGTTGCGCGGCCTGGCCCGCGGTGAAGACCAGCGTGACGGGGTACAGCGAGCGGAGATCCTCGGCGAGCGCGGCGAACGGCGGCGCACCTTCCCTCGGATACACGTGCGAAGCAAGCGGGATCGCGCCGTCCTTGGTCACCACCAGCCCGAGTCCGGCGAGTTCGCAGCGGCGGGGATCGACCGCGGTGAAGGCGGCGAACTGCGGCACGTCGACGGCGAGCGCGGCGTTCCCCGTGCCCAGCCAGGACAGCACCGCGTCGGCGACGGCGGTCTCGATCCGCGTGAGCCGTTCCGGGGTGAGGCGTTGCAGTGCTCGCCAGTGATTCGCCAGGTCGGCCTTCAGGAACTCCCGCGCGACACCGTCCTCCCACCACGTGGCGAGATCCGTGTCCGGCGCTGTCGCCCGGTGCAGGACGGCGAGCGCGAGATGCGTACCCAAGGTGGTCGTGGCGCGCTGGGCTCCGACGGCGTCGTCGACCCGCCGCACGAAGTCGAGCCGCTCAAGCGTCGCCCATACTGCCGCGACGTCACCGAAGGTCCGGTGACGCGCTTCGCCGGGCGCGGAGACGTCGCCGTCCATCGCGCGCCCGATCTCCTCGGCCGTGCCGAGGTAGCGCTGGGACACCACGCGGGGCTCGCCGTCGACCCGCGCGGAGGTGACGAGGTAGTAGTACGTCCGCCCGCCGACCTTCTTGCCGATCACCGAAGCCACACTTTAGGTAATACACCCCGGCCCACTGATCGGCAACCAAGATCGCGCTCTGACCTGCGTAAACAGTGACCACACCCACGTGGGTCACCTGGTGTCGGAATGCACACTGGCAGGTGGAGCGAGTCCGGCCATAGCGTGCGGGAATGGCATCCCCTGCTGACGCGAACGCCCCCACCACCTCCGCGATGCGCCGGTCGCTCGCCAGGGCGCGCGACGGGAAGACCCTCGACCTCGCCGAGGCCTCGATCCTGCTTCAGGCCCGAGGCGACGATCTCAAGACGTTGTCCGAGCACGCCTCCCGCGTCCGTGACGCCGGCCTGGTCGCGGCCGGTCGCCCCGGCGTGGTCACCTACAGCCGTTCGGTGTTCATCCCGCTGACCCGGTTGTGCCGGGACCGGTGTGGTTACTGCACTTTCGCGACCGTCCCGGGCCGGGTCGAATCGCCGTTCCTCTCCCCCGACGAGGTCCTCGACATCGCCCGCAAGGGTGCCGCGATGGGCGTCAAGGAAGCACTGTTCACCCTCGGCGACCGTCCGGAGGACCGCTGGAAGGCGGCGAAGGACTGGCTCGACGCGCACGGGTACGACGACACACTGTCCTACGTCCGCGCGATGGCGATCCGGGTGCTGGAGGAGACCGGCGTCCTGCCGCACCTCAACCCGGGCGTACTGACCTGGCAAGACTTCCAGCGGCTCAAGCCGGTGTCGGCGTCGATGGGCATGATGCTGGAGACGACGGCGAAGCGGCTCTACACCGAGAAGGGCGGCCCGCATTACGGCTCGCCCGACAAGGACCCTGACGTCCGCCTGCGCGTTCTCGAAGACGCGGGCCGCAGCTCGGTGCCGTTCACGACGGGCATCCTGATCGGCATCGGCGAGAACTTCGAGGAACGCGCCGACTCGCTGTTCGCCATCCGCAAGGTCGCGAAGACCTACGGCGGCATCCAGGAAGTCATCGTGCAGAACTTCCGCGCGAAGCCGGACACGAAGATGCGCGCGACCCCGGACGCCGACCTCGAAGAACTCGCCGCGACCATCGCCGTCGCGCGGCTCGTGCTCGGGCCGAAGATGCGCATCCAGGCGCCGCCGAACCTGATCGGCCAGCAGTACGAACTGATGCTGAACGCGGGCATCGACGACTGGGGCGGCGTCTCCCCGCTGACCCCCGACCACGTGAACCCCGAGCGCGCGTGGCCGCAGATCGACGAACTCAAGCGCCGCACCGAGGCGCTCGGGTTCACCGTGCGCGAGCGGCTCCCGATCTACCCGGAGTACGTCAAGACCGGCGAACCGTGGCTGGACCCGCGGATGAACGCGCACCTCGCGCCGCTGACCGAGGCCGAGACCGGGCTCGCGATCGAAGAGGCCATCCCGGTGGGCATCCCGTGGCAGGAGCCGGACGGCGGCTGGAAGGAGGCCGGGCGTACCGATCTGTACGTCGAGGTCGACACCATCGGCCGGACGGAAGACCGGCGCAGTGACTTCGACTCGGTCTACGGCGACTGGGCGGAGATCAAGGGCAACATCAAGACCGCGCCGCAGCGATTCGACCTCGATGTCCGGGATGCCTTGCGCAGCGCGGAAAAGAACCCCGCCGGGCTGTCGGACGACGAGGCTTTGGCGCTGCTGCACGCCGACGGGCCGGAGCTCGACGCCTTCACCAAGATCGCCGACGACCTGCGCCGCGAGGTGAACGGCGACGACGTCACCTTCGTGGTCACGCGGAACATCAACTTCACCAACGTCTGCTACACCGGCTGCCGGTTCTGCGCGTTCGCCCAGCGGCGCACCGACGCCGACGCGTACACCCTTTCGCTGGAGCAGGTCGGCGACCGGGTCGACGAGGCGTGGGCCGCCGGCGCGACCGAGATCTGCATGCAGGGCGGCATCCACCCAGATCTGCCGGGCACCGCGTACTTCGATCTCGCGGCCGAGGTGAAACGTCGTCAGCCGGACATCCACCTGCACTCGTACAGCCCGATGGAGGTCGTCAACGGCGCCTCGCGGACGAATCTCTCGATCGAGGACTGGCTCGCCCGCGCGAAGGAAGCCGGTGTCGACTCGCTGCCGGGCACGGCCGCGGAGATCCTCGACGACGACGTCCGCTGGGTGCTGACGAAGGGCAAGCTGCCGACGTCCGAGTGGATCAACGTCGTCACCACCGCGCACAAACTCGGCATCACGACGACGTCGACGATGATGTACGGCCACGTCGACACCCCGGCGCACTGGGTCGGGCATCTGAAGTTGCTGGCGAAGTTGCAGCGGGAAGGCCTGGAGCGCAACGGGTGGCGCGGGTTCAGCGAGTTCGTGCTGCTGCCGTTCATCCACCAGAGTTCGCCGATCTATCTCGCCGGGCTCGCGAGGGCCGGGACGACGCTGCGCGAGAACCGCGCGGTGCACGCGCTGGCCAGGCTGCTGCTGCACGGGACGATCGACAACATCCAGAGTTCCTGGGTGAAACTCGGTGAAGAAGGCAGTCGCGCGGTGCTGCGAGGCGGGGTCAACGACATCGGCGGGACGCTGATGGAGGAGACGATCAGCCGGATGGCGGGTGCGGCGAACGGGTCGTACAAGACGATCAGCGACATGCGCGCGATGGTCGAGCCGCTGGGACGTCCGCTGCGGCAGCGGACCACCGAGTACGGCACACCGACGGCGGAGCGGATCGCCGCGGCCACCGAGTCGGACGGGGTCGCGACCGCGGTCCGGCGGCCGCTGCTGCCGCTTGTCACTTCCTGACGAATAATCCGCGAAGGCCCCCTTCTCCACGTGCAGCGCGAGGAAGGGGGCCTTCACTTTGCGTGTGTCACCGCTCACAAGGAGCGGGGACCCCCGGCGTTTTCTGTGCTAAACCCGAGAATCACTTCCGGGCAGCCGAGAGGACGACGATGACCGCGAGCGCAGTCCAGGTGGCCGACACCGCCCGCTATCCGTTGTCCGAACCGGAAAGCCCCGCCTGGCGCGAAATCGTTTACCGCACCCGCGCTGAACTGCGGGAAACGGGATGCAGTGTGCTCTCCGACTTCATCCGCCCGGAGTTGTGTGACGCCCTTCGCCACGAAGGCGCGCAGATCGCTCCGGAGGCATACGCGAAGATCGAACGCGTCAACGCGTACAACACCGCCATCGACACTCCGTTACCGGAAGGCCATCCCGGCCGCACCATCATGGAACGCGGCAACGCCTTCGTGGCACGCGACCAGATCCCGGCGACCGCGATCATCCAGCAGCTGTACGCGAGCCACGAGTTCCAGCGGTTCGTGGCCGACTGCTTCGAACTCCCCGCCCTCCACGAACTCGCCGATCCGCTGTCCGGTCTGGTGCTCAACGTGATCGAACCGGGCCGCTCGCATCCGTGGCATTTCGACACCAACGAGTTCACCGTCAGCATGCTCACGCAGGAAGCCGCTGACGGCGGTGTCTTCGAATATTGCCCGAACATCCGCTCGGAGAAGGCGGAGAACTTCGACGACGTCCGCGCGGTCCTGGCGGGCGAAGGCGAGCACCTGATCCGACGGCTCACTCTGCGTCCCGGCGATCTTCAGCTGTTTCGCGGACGCTTTGCCCTGCACCGCGTGAGTAGTGTTCAAGGAGCAACAGCACGCCATTCCGCGATCTTCGCCTACAGCGAGCGTCCTGGGGTCATCGGCAGTCCGGAGCGGACTAGACAGCTGTTCGGCCGGGTCCTGCCCGAACACGTCGCTTCAGCGGCCGTCCGGGGCGATCAGCTGCTCGACTAAGTCAGGAGCCCGGCCCGTGCCTTTGGATTCGACCGGCAAGATCTCCTTCGACCACATCTACACCGAGCCCGATCCACGTGCCTTCTTCGGCACCTTGCGCAGGCTCGATTACGACATCCCACAGCAGGCCAAAGCCTATTTCGCGAAACTGATCGACGAGTACCGTGCTGAAACGGGCGTCAAGGTCCCGACGGTGCTCGACCTCGGCAGTTCCTACGGTGTCAACGCGGCGTTGTACCGGTGTGACACCTCGATGGAGCGGCTGTACGACCACTACGCGGACGGCGAGTCACTGAGCCGGGACGACCTGATCGCGCACGACCGGCGGATGGTCGAGAGGCTCACCGTCGGCGAGGGGGTCCGCTTCATCGGCCTCGACACCTCCGCGCCCGCGCTGGACTACGCGCTCGCCGCGGGCTTCATCGACGACGCGATCCACGCGGATCTGGAGAGCGAAGACCCGTCGGAGGAGCACCGCGCGCTGCTGGCCGGCGTCGACATCGTCATCTCGACCGGCTGCATCGGCTACGTCACGGAGAAGACCCTCGTCCGGATCGCGCGGGAAAACCGGCCGTGGATGGCGCATTTCGTCCTCCGGATGTTCTCCTACGAACCGGTCGCCGCGAGTCTCACCGATCTGGAGTACGACACCGCCGGGGTCGACGGCGTCTTCCGGCAGCGAAGGTTCGCTTCGCCCGAGGAACGAACGCAGATCCTGGACAATCTGTCCGTCGCGGGTGTCGACCCGCGTGGGCTGGAAGCCGACGGCCGGCTGTACGCGCGGCTGTTCGTCTCCCGGCCGAACGGCGCGGCGGGCGGGCTCGCCTCCGCGCTGAACGCCCTGCCCCTTCGAGATCAAGGATGATCGTGAGCAGTCCGGAACTGTCCACCCGCACCTTCGGCAACGAGGACGTCCTCCCGCGGGTCCCCGTCCCCAGTCTGGAGGACACTTGCCGCCGGTTCCTCGAGTGGTGCTCGCCGCTGCTCACCCCCGGTGAGCTCGCGGAGACCGAAGGCGCCGTCACGGAGTTCCTGTCGGAGAAGAGCCCGGCGCACGAACTCCAGAGCGCGCTTGAGGCCTACGACAGCCGTGACGGCGTCCGAAGCTGGCTCGACACCTTCTGGCCGTACCGCTACCTCGGCCGCCGCGACCGGATCGCGCTCAACGCGAACTTCTTCTTCCTGTTCTCCGAGTCCCCGTTGGGACAGCTGGAGCGGGCGGCCGAACTGGCCGCGTCGGCGGTGGACTACAAGCTGAAGCTCGACGAGGAACTGGTGCCGCCGATCGTGCTGCGCGGGCAGCCGCAGTCGATGGTGCAGCACAAGTACCTGTTCTCGGCGACGCGGATCCCCGGTGCCGTGCAGGACACCGCGCGCACGCCGTACCGCGAGGAGTGGCCCGGGCCGTCCAGGGCGCGGCACATCGTGGTGTTCCACCGTGACACCCCGTTCCGGATGGACGTCATCGCGCCGGACGGCCGCCCGTATTCCCCCGAACAGCTGGTCGCGGGGCTACAGACGATCGTGAAGTCGGGGAACTTCGTCGAGGATCCGGCGAGCACCGCCGGGCATTTCACCACCAAGGCGAGGGCGGAGTGGGCGGCGACGCGCGAAGCGTTGCTCGCCGCCGGGAACGCGGCCGCGCTCGACGACATCGAGACCGCGTTGTTCTGCCTGTGCCTGGAGGATTTCACTCCGGCGGACGAGCAGGAGGCGTGCGACAAACTGCTGCACGGCGACAGCGGCAACCGCTGGTTCGACAAGGCCGTCTCGCTGATCGTGTTCGAGGACGGCACGGCGGGGATCAACGTCGAGCACTGCGAACTGGACGGGACCACGATCCTCGGGTTCACCGACGCGTTGCTGAGCGGAACGCGGCTGGACCGGGCGCCCGCCGACGGCGTCCCGGCGTCCGAGGTCATCGAGTTCGTCTTGGGTGACGCGCTTCGCGAGGACGCCCGTGCCGCAGCGGCGGCCTTCGCCGCGTACGCCGACGCGACCGCTACGAAGACGGTGTCCTTCACCGACTTCGGCGCGAAGCGGGCGAAGGAGTTGGGGATGTCCCCCGACGGCTTCGCGCAGATGGCGTATCAGCTCGCGCACAAGCGCGCGAAGGGGATCACCGGCGCGACGTACGAGTCGATCGCGACGCGGCAGTACCAGAACGGGCGCACCGAAGCGATGCGTGTGGTGACGCCCGAGGTGCAGTGGTTCGTCAGGGTGATGGACGACTCGAACGCGGATCGGCAGACACGTCAGTCTGCCTTCCGCGCGGCGGCCGCGAAGCACGTCACGCGAGCGAAGGAATGCCAGGCGGGTGACGCGCCGGAGCAGCACCTGTGGGAGCTGCAACTGATCCAGAAACGGCGTGGCGTCGAGGAATCCCCGGCGCTGTACTCGTCGCCGGGCTGGCTGAAGATGCGCAACGACTATCTGAGCACCAGCTCGGCGCCGTCGGTGAACATCCGGTACTTCGGTTTCGGGTCGACCAGCCCGCAGTGCATCGGCATCGCGTACGTGCTGCTGCCGGATCGGCTGAACGTCTACCTGTGCACGCCGAAGCACGTGGCACACGAGATGGAGCTGTTCGCCGCGGAACTCGCCACGGCGATCACGGAACTGCAGGAGCTGCTGGCGTAGAAGGTGGCCACGCAGGTCCGTGAAGGGCCCCTTTCCTACCTTGAGGAGGCTGTTGCCAGGAACTTAAGGTTGTTGGCACGGGCGTGTTTCTGACGTGTTTGCCCTGGTCGGGCAGGGGGCGGCAGGACACGGACGGGTCGCCAGCGGGCGAGTGAACGTGCTCTCGTGTCGGCTCGGTTGTCTCTAGTACAGGAAGGCCCCCTTTCTTGCGCCTGGCGCAAGGAAGGGGGCCTTCCTGTACTAGAGAACTCGGACAAACAAGAGCAAATCAGACAATTTAACCCGTCGTCGTCCTTTGTGGACACTTGGAGAACCTCGGACGCCGACCCTTAAGTTCCTGGCATTGACCGTCAGGGTATGGAGGGGGCCCTTCACCACTCACCGAGCCGTCGTGAGTGGTGAGACGACACGTGTGATCAGACGGACGACACGCGTGACTGGAGGGACGACACCCGCCGCGCTTCGATAGGGTCCGCGGGTGCTGGGGAAAGTGACCTTGACCGTGGCGGCGACGATAGCGGTGGTGACGGGGTGCAGTGCGCCCCCGCCACCACCGCCGGTCCCGCAGACGGTGCACACGCCGGAGCCGGGGACCGTCGAACCCGCGGGCTGTCTCGACACGGGCGTCACGGTGAAGTCGGGGCCGGTCGAGGCCGCGCTGGGGCACCGGGCGATCGTCGTGACGCTGACCAACTGCGGCACGGCGCCGCGCACGCTCACCGGCTATCCCGAAATCCGCTTGCTGGACAAGGAAAAGCGGCCGATGGCCGTCGAGGTCGAACACGGTACGTCCTATATGGCGATCGATCCCGGCGCGGCGCCGCAGACGGTCCAGCCCGGCGGGACGCTGCTGTCGGTCGTCTCGTGGTCGAACACCGTCACCGTGGGTTCGCCGGAAGCGGGCGCGTACGTGACGGTCGCCGCGGCCAAGGGTGACCCGGAGCAGCGGATCACGGTCGACACCGACCTCGGCACCACGGGCAAGCTCACGCTGACGGCTTGGAACCCGAAACTCAAGAACTGACGTTTGTGACGAGACCGCACGACTCTGCGACAGTTCCGCACCAGCTCACGGCGAGCGCGGTGAAGCGCCCTTACGATCGGTGAGCATTTCGATCTTGGGAGACCCATGCCGCGCATCCTGCTCGTCGAAGACGACGAAGCCCTGGCCGAAGCGCTCACCCTGGCGCTGAAGGCTCTCGGGCACGACGTCGTCGTCGCCCCGACCGGGGAGCGGGCGCTGGAGGCGCTGTTCACCGACCGGCTCGAACTCGACTTCGTGTTGCTCGACGTGATGCTGCCCGGGATGGACGGTTTCGAGGTCTGCCGCCGGATCCGCGCGCGCAGCAGGCTGCCGCTGGTCCTGTTGACCGCGCGCGGCGACCCGATCGACATCGTCGCCGGGCTTGAATGCGGTGCCGACGACTACGTGGTCAAACCCGCCGAACCGCGGGTGATCGACGCGCGGATCAAGGCGATCGGCCGTCGCGCGGTCACCGCGCCCGGTCCGTCGTCGGGGGTGCTGCGGGTGGGACGCCTGGAGATCGACGCCGCCGCGATGAGCGTGACCCGCGACGGCGTCGAACTGGCGCTCACCGCGACCGAGATCCGCCTGCTCGTCGAGTTCGCGGAGCATCCGAACCAGGTGCTGAGCAGGCAGACGTTGCTGAAACGGGTCTGGGACTACGGCTATGTCGGCGATTCGCGGATCGTCGACGCGGCGGTCGCGCGGTTGCGGGCCAAGATCGAGGACGATCCGGCGAATCCCGTGGTGCTGAAGACCGTGCGCGGACTCGGTTACCGGCTGGTGGATCAGTGAGGCGGCCGTCGTTCGGGCTGCGGACGAAGGTGACGGCGGCGGTCGTGCTGGTGACCACGACGGCGACCGCGGTAATGGCCCTCACCGCGTCGAAACTGCAGGAAGACGACGCTGTCGACAGCTTCGTCTACAGCGCCGAGACGACGTTCGGCACCATGTTCGAGCAGTCGTGGCGCGGGCTCGAAGCGGTGATGGACAACAGACTCACCCTGAAAGAGTTCGCCGGGAGGATGTCCGACAGGACGCACGAGTGGGCGCTGTTCACCAAGCGGCCCGATGGCTCGGCGGAGTTGGTGAACTTCGCCTCGACCGACCTCTGGTACCGGCCGCAGCCTGTGCCTGTCCGCGTCGACGACCGGCTGGGGCTCGTGACGTCGGTCGAGGATCGGGTGCTGGTCCGGACGTCCAAGACGATGGACCTGCTGACGGCGATCACCGTGGACCCGGAAACCGGCAGGCGGCTCCTCGTGGTCAGCGGGAACTTCGTCGACTACTGGGTGGTGCAGTTCTTCGACCTCACCCCGCTGGACATCGATCTGGCCGCGCAACGGCGGAAGCTGGTGTACATCGCGCTCGGCGTGACCGCGCTCGGCGTCCTCGCGGCGGTGTTCGCCGCCTGGAACATCCAGCGGCCGGTGCGCCGCGTCGCCTCCGCCGCCCGCGACCTTGGCGACGGCGCGTTCGAGGTGCGCGTCCCGGTGAAAGGCCGTGACGAACTCGCCGATCTCGCCGAATCGTTCAACGTCATGGCTCAGCGGGTCAGCGAGTCGATCGAGGACCTGCGCGCCAAGGACCGCCAGCAGCAGCGGTTCGTCGCCGACGTCGCCCATGATCTGCGGACCCCGCTCGCCTCGATGGTCGCCACGGTCGACACGCTCGACAGCGCCACCCCCGAGACCCGGACCCGCGCGACCGAACTGCTCGGCACGCAGACCCGGCGGCTGGCGCGGCTCGTCGAGGATCTGATGGAGATCTCCCGGTTCGACGCGGGTTCAGCCGATTTCCGGCCCGAACCGGTCGAGTTGCCCGCGCTGGTCGAAGACGCGATCGAGGTCAGCGTGCCGGGAACGGCCGTCGAGGTCACGAGCACGGGTGACACCACCGTCGTCGCCGACCCGCGCCGCGTCCACACCATCGTGGGCAACCTGCTGGCCAATGCCGCCGGGCACGGCCGGACCCCGATCACCGTGTCCATCGACGGCTCTCCCGACACCGTGACGATCAAGGTTTCCGACTCCGGACCGGGGATCTCCGAGGATTTGCTGCCGATCCTGTTCGACCGGTTCGTCCGGGGCGATCACGCCCGTCAGGCGACCGAAGGCAGCGGGCTCGGCTTGGCGATCGCCCGGGAGAACGCGCGGATCCACGGCGGTTCCCTGGAAGTCCACAACGATCGCGGCGCCGTCTTCACCGTAAGTCTTCCACGGGTGTCACCAGTGTGAGCCCGCGTGGCGCGTAGCCGTCGAAGTACGGCATCGGAACGTGCGTGAGCACCAAAAAGAGCGCGGTCAGCACGCCGATTTGGGACACCTTGAGTTCCCGGTCACCGAGCCACAGCCACAGCACGACGACGAAGTTGGTCACCAGCAGGAAGCCCCAGCGGGCGTCGTCCCAGCCGCCGAACGCGAGCAGCACCGGCGCCGTGATGGCGGCGACGGGTACCGCGGCCGCGAGCGAAGGCCGGTGCAGGAACAGGAATCCGGCGACCACCACGATCGCGATCGGCACCAGGTACAGCAACACGTTGGTGATCGAGTACATCCGCCAGCTCTCGGCCTGCGTACGCCCGAACAGGTTCAGCGCGTCGGCGCGGTAGGCGAAGTCCGCCCCCGCCAGCGCCTGCCGGAGCCTGTCGACGGCGCCGGGCGCGGACGGCGGCAGCGCGAGGATCACCAGCCCGAGCACCGCGGGCGGAGTGAGCAGCGCGCAGGAACGCCGGAACGGAAACCGCCGCGACAGGGCGAAACCGAACACCGGCAGCACGGTGAGCAGCGCGATTTCGTGCACCGTCACCGAAAGTGTCATCAGCACGCTCGCGAGCACCGGCCGGTCGCGGTGCAGCGCCCACAAAGCGCCGAACAGCAGGAGATACAGCACCTGGTCGAAATAGCCGACCTCGTGGAACAGGTAGCCGCCGGTCGGCAACAGGAGCCAGGCGACGATCAGCAACCGCCTGCTTTCGGTGCGGCTGCGGAAGAACGCGATCGCGGTGACGGTCAGCAGTCCACCGAGGACGGCGAAACTCGCGACCGCGAAGACCAGGTAGTCGTGGCCGAACGGCTTCAGGAGCGTGCCGACGAGGAACCGCCGGTGGAAGCCGTCGGTGAGGGAGACGGCTTGCAGTGTCGCCGCCCAGTCTCCCGGCAACCGGAACCCGGTGTACCCCGCGACACTGGCGGCGACCGCGAACAGGGCCGTGACGCTCCGCCGCGGGGTCTTCTCAGGAGCGGCAGCCGGGGCCCGTTCGAGCAAGGTGGTCATGACGCCAAGCTAGGAACGGGGCATGCGGCCACCGTGACCGAAGATCAACGGTTCCGCACGGCTTTGTCACATCGTCGTGTAGGTCAGAAAGGCCTGCTCGGAACCGGCGGCCACGAACGCGGTCCGTGACTTCGTGGTCGTGGGGAGCTCGCAGGAGACCCACGCCACTCCGACGGGCAGGAGCGCCTTCAGCGGTTCCGGTGCGACCGGAGCACCGGCGTGGCAGTTCTTGCCGGTCAGCACCTTCGACACGGCTTCGGGACGCAACTTCACCACAGCGGACAACCGGAGGTCGCTCGGTCCGGGCGCCTCGATGCGGCCTTGGGAGACACCCATCCTCTCCTCGACCCAGGACGCCTCGACGATCTCGCCGACCTCCGGGAACTCTTCGGCGACCGGCGCCGGATCGGTGTGGACGGCGACGGCTTTTGCTTCCGGTTCTTCCGGCGGTGCCGGGTCGCAGGCCGCGGTCAGTACGACCGCGGCCACGACCAACATCTTCCCCATGATGCGCATGGGGACATCTTGGCTCAGGCGGTGAGCTTCAGGATGTCGATTCCGCGAGTGTTGTCGGCGACATAGACGTAACCCTTGTGCCAGTAGGGCGCCCACGCGGCGGCGTCGGCGGGCCGGAAGTAGGCGATCTGCTTCGGGTCGGTCGGGTCGCTGACGTCGAGGAACCGCGTGCCCTGCGAGTAGAACGACTGCACGAGCACCTTGCCGCGGACGTCGAAGTAGTGCGCGGAGCAGTCGCCCGTCGTGGGGTCGCTGCCTTCCTGCCCGGCGACGCTCCAGGTGCCGACGGACTTGAGGCGGAACGGCTTCTCCGGCGTCGAACGCCAGCCCTCGCCGTTGTAGGAGTTCTGCAGCGACGAGATCGTCAGCACGCCGTCACCGGCGCAGCCGTCGAGGAAGCTCTCCTCGGTGGCGTAGATGAGATCGCGGCCGCGCCAGCGGTTCGAGTCCGCGCCATCGGCCGAGCGGTGCCCTGCCGGGTGGAAGCTGTTGTGCATGAACTTCGACGGCGCCGCCGTCTCCTCGACCCCGCCGCCCGCGTAGGGGACCGGGTTGAACGCGGTCGCGCGGCGGACCTTGCCCTGCACGGGATCGCGGTGATAGCCGTTGGTCCAGTAGCCGCGGACGCCACCGCGTCCGGACACCCACGCCACGCCCTCGTCGTCGACCTGGACGTCGTGCACGTAGTCGGTCTTGCCGTCGTTGCGCGCGAGTTCGATCGGGTTCGGGAACGTCTTGGGGTTGCGCGGATCGCGGATGTCGGTCACCCAGATCGGGCGGCCGCCCCAGTCCGCGGGCTGGTTCGCGGCCTTCGACGGGCCGCCGGTCCAGAGGTAGCGGCAGTCGTCGACACAGCTGGTCGTGTGGCCGGCGGGCACCTTCGTGTAGCTCAGGAGGGCCGGTTTGTCCGGGTTCTTCAGATCGATGATGTAGATGCCGGACTCACCGGTCTGCGTGGTCCCGCCGTAGGCACGCGGGTCCCGGGCGAGGAAGACGAGCTTGCGCTTGACGTCGACCTCGGTGTCCTCGGTCTCCCACAGGCCGGGCAGGCTGACCTCGCCGATCAGCTTCGGCGCCGTGGGGTTCTTCGTGAGGTCGTAGACCTTCAGGCCGAATTCGCCGGAAACCGCCATGACATCGCGGTGACCGTACTGCAGGAACCCCATGGCGATGGCGCCTTGCGCGTCGGGCACGTTGCCGACGGCCTTGACGTTCTTCACCGCGCCGGGCGCCCCCGCGACCCGGACCTTCTCACTCGCGGGTTTGTCCTCGTCGCCGCAGGCCGCGGCGGGCAGACCGGTGCCGATCAGGGTCGCGGTGACCGTGGTGATCGCCAGGCATGAACGGAGCAACCACTTTCCTCGCACACAAACCTCCCAGGCTGGTCCCCACACCCTAGGAGCACCGCTTTGCCCGGCACAACCATCGTTGGTCGTGTGGGACTGCTATGACATGACCATGCGCTTGCGTCTTCTGGCCCCGCTCCTCGCCGCCGCCCTGGTCACGGCGGGCTGCACGGAATCCGGCGAACCGCCCGCACCGGACGTTCTTCGCGTCGGGCTGGCCAACCCGGCGACCCTGCTGCCCGCCGACGTCCACGACCAGTCCGGGCGGATGCTCACCGGTGCGCTGTGGACACCGCTGGGTGATTACGACCCCGCGACGGGAAAGATGACGCCGCGGGCGGCCGAATCGGTCACCAGCGCCGACCGGACGACGTGGACGGTCAAGCTCAAGGACGGCGGGAAGTTCCACGACGGCACCCCGGTGACCGCGCAGTCCTATGTGGACACCTGGAAAGCCATCGGACAGGAGCACTGGCGAGCGTCGCAGGTGGTCAAGGAATTCTTGCGGGCCAAGGAGATCACCGCGCCCGACCCGCTGACCATCAAGCTCGTCCTCGACCGGCCGTCCGGACAGATCCCGGCTCTGCTGTCGTCGCCCGCGCTCGTCCCGTTGCCCGCGTCAGCACTGGCTTCGCGCGATTGGGCGGGGTTCGCGCGGCGGCCCGTCGGCAACGGGCCGTTCCGCATGGACGGGGATTGGCAGCCCTCCGGCGGAAAACTGGTCCGGGTGGCGGACGCGCCGGGCAAGGCGCGCGTGATCGAACTGAAGACCGGGGACCCGGCGGCTCAGTACGACGAGGTCAAGGCCGGGAAGCTCGACCTCTCCACGGTGGTCCCCGGCGACCGCCACGAGGCCATGCACGCCGATTTCGCGCAGCGGCACGTGATGTGGGCGCTGCCCAGTGCCGCCTACCTCGGGTTTCCTTTGACCGCACAGCACTTCTCCGACGCGACGGTGCGGCACGGCTTCGCGCTCGGGATCGATCGCGCCGCACTGGAGGCCGGCGTTCTCGGCAAGCAGGTGGACCCGGCGAAGTCGCTTCTGCCGCCCGCCGTCGCACCCGGCGAGCGCAGCAGCACCTGCCGTCCCTGCACCTTCGACGCCGGGGCCGGGAAATCCCTGTTGACCCAGGCGGAGTTCCCGGTCGCTCCGGTCCACTTCGGACAGTCACAGGCGAGCTGGCTGCGACCACTGGCTGAGCAGACCGTCGCGGCGGTCGGCGTCCCGCTCGCCCCGGAGGCGGGCACAGGACCGTTCGCGATCGACCTGAACCTGATGACGCCGAGCCCGCAGGAAGTGCTGGCCGAGATCGTGAAGGCCACCGGCTACTCCAGCGACGGGTTCGCCGACCTGCTGAAATCGGCCGAGGAGACCGACTCCGCCGACAGCGGCGAGGTCTACCGGCTGGTGGAGAACCAGTTGCTGCGGGATCTCCCGGTCGCTCCGCTGTGGTCCGGGCACGGGCACGCCGTCTGGGCCGAGCGAGTCACCGATGTGAAGGCGACGACGTTCGGGGGCGTGGACCTGTCAGCGGCTTCCGTGCGCTGACCCGAGGGTGCACTTCCCCGCGACGACGTCGATGAACGCCGAGGTCAGCGGGTCGGGCGTGCTCCGGCAGTAGGCGGCCAGCGTGCGCCGGATCGCCGGTTCGGGCCGCAGGACGCGGCCGTGGAAGCCCGGGGGCAGCACGTTGGCGGGCACCAGCGCCGGGCCGAGACCCGCCGCCGCGAGCACCGGGGCCGCCGCGGTCTGCTCGGTCCGGACCGCGGCCCTCGGCTGGAATCCCGCCGCGGCGCAGGCCTGGTCGACGAGGTCGGCAAGGCCGTTGCCCGGCGCGTAATGCACCCAAGCGCAATCGGCGAGGGTCGCGAGGTCGACGACGCCGGTGCCGTCGTCCTCGCGCGGCCCGTCGATCGGCAGGACGACGACGAACTCCTCGGTGCCGAGTTCGCGCACCGGCCCGTCCCAGCCCGGCGGGACCGGGCCGACCGCGACGTCGGCCTCCCCCGCCGCCATGGCGTCCCGGAGTTCGTCCGCGTGCCGGAACTCCACCAGCCGGACGTCGACGTCCGGCCGCTCCCGACGCCACACCCGCAACGCCGACGGCAGGACGCCGAGGCCGACCGAGTAGACCGTGGCGATCTGGAGTTCGCCGGCTTCCAGCCCGGACGCCTGCCGGGCCGCGCAGCGCGCGCGATCAGCGTCGGCGAGGGTGGCGCGGGCGTGCGGCAGCATGGCGCGCCCCATCGGGGTGAGCCGGACACTGCGCGGCAGGCGTTCGAGCAGCGGGCCGCCGACACCCTTCTCCAGCGCCCGCACCTGATGCGACAACGCGGGCTGCGTCACGTGCAGCAGTTCCGCGGCCCGGGTGAAGGAGCCGGTGTCGACGACGGTCACCAGGTACTCGAGTTGCCGCAAGCTGGTCATAAAGGGAGTTTATCGGAGCGGTGATATCTATGCCTTGGACTTATCCTTGTGGTGGGTCCAGGCTCGGTGACATGAACGAAGAACGCAAGGTCGCCCTGGTCGCCGGGGCCAACGGGGTCATCGGCAAGAACCTGATCGAGCACCTGGAGACCCAGCCGGGCTGGCAGGTCATCGGCCTCTCGCGGCGCGGCGGCCCCGGACAGATCGCCGTCGACCTGCTCGACGCGGAGGACACCCGCGCGAAGCTCGGCGGCCTGGACGACGTCACGCACGTGTTCTACGCGGCTTATGTCGACAAGCCGACCTGGGCCGAACTGGTCCCGCCGAACCTGGCGATGCTGACCAACCTCGTCGACGCGATCGAGCCCGCCGCGCCCGGCCTGCGCCACGTCAGCCTCATGCAGGGATACAAGGTCTACGGCGCCCACCTCGGCCCGTTCAAAACCCCGGCGCGCGAATCCGACGCCGGGCACATGCCGCCCGAGTTCAACGTGGACCAGCAGCAATTCCTGGAGCGGCGTCAAGCCGGGAAGACCTGGACGTGGTCGGCGATCCGGCCGTCGGTGGTCGGCGGTACCGCGCTGGGCAACCCGATGAACCTCGCGCTGGCCATCGCCGTCTACGCGTCGATCTCGAAGGAACTCGGCCTGCCGCTGCGCTTCCCCGGCAAACCCGGCGCGTACGACAGCCTCCTGGAGATGACCGACGCCGGACTGCTGGCGAAGGCCACGACCTGGGCGGCGACCGGCTCGATGAACGAGGCGTACAACATCGCGAACGGTGACCTGTTCCGGTGGAGCGAACTCTGGCCGCGGATCGCCGCGTACTTCGGCCTGGAGGTGGCGCCACCGCTGCCGATGGCGCTGGACGTCGTCATGGCGGACAAGGAAGAACTCTGGACCTCCATCGCCGCGAAGTACGGGCTCGAGGTGCCGTATAGCGCTGTTTCGTCGTCGTGGGGCTTCGCCGACTTCGTGTTCGGCTGGGACTACGACATGTTCGCGGACGGCTCGAAGGCCCGGCGGGCCGGTTTCCACGAATACGCCGAGACTTCGGCGATGTTCTTCCGGCTGTTCGACGAGTTCCGGAAGGCGAAGGTGATCCCTTGAAAGCATGTCACGAAAGCCTGACCGGCCCATGGGCAACGATGTAGGAATTGGGACGTTCAGCGCCGATCCAGCGGCAACGATTCCGCTGGTGGACGACCGACGGCCGAGTAGCCGGAGGCACTGGGTCCGCGAGCGGCACGGAAGAACGCATAACCGACTTTCGGCAATAGGGTCAGAACGGTGACGAGAACCGACCACACCTCGCCGATCCAGCGACAACGGTTCCACTGGTGGAACGGCCGACGACCGCGCGTGACCACGAAGAACACGTGGCCGATTTCCGGCAATAGGTTCAGAACGAGCGGAAGATCGTCCGTACCTCGCCAGTCCTGTAACAGCGGTTCCGCTGGTGGACGAGCGACAACCGCGCATCTGGCAGCACCGGATCCTTGCGTGACGCGGAAGAACGCGTGGCCGATTTCCGGCAACGAGGTGGGCGGTGGCATGTGCCCGAACCCTGGCCTGACTCGCACGAACAAAACCGGTAGCCGTTTTCCGGTAATGGGGTTCAGAACGGTGGTGGTTCGTCAGCAAGAGGTGTTCGCTCGCGGGGTTCGTGAAGAGGCGGTGGTGTGCTGTCGTAGGTCTGCCCGGTCGGGGTGGTGACGGTCAAGGTGCCGTCGGGGGCGAGCTGGTAGCTCCAGCCGGGTTCGTCTTTCAACCGGTGGTCTCGGCGGCAGAAGCTGACGAGGTCGTCGGCATCGGTATGGCCGCCGTACTGCCAGGGCACCGTATGGTCGAGGTCGCAGGCCTGGGCAGGACGATGGCAGATGGGTCGGCCCTGGGCGCGCCGCCCGAGTTTCCTCGGGTGCGTTTCCCAGAGGCCGCCCGCCGAACCCGCCGTGCGACTCTCGCCGCAACGGGCTCTCCATGTAGTTATGCTTGTTG
>NZ_JADNQM010000069.1:0-19353 GCF_046269425.1 Amycolatopsis sp. cmx-11-12
CCCCAGCGTCTCCTGGTTCCGCTGCCCTCAGCTATCACCGCTATGATGCGACATAACAATGGTGCAGGTCTTTCACCTCCACATTGATTGACAGCGCCTCGTGGCGCACGCCGGGTCTTCGGCACTCACGGTCCCGGACGCGGACGAATTCGGCTGTCGCCGCGTCGGGGCGATACCGGGTTCTGCCCAGGTCTTGGACTTGACCGCTGAGCGGGTCGGTGATGATGCGCCGGAGCACGGTGTTCGAGCCGGCGGCGATCTGACGTGCCAGCGAGGCGGGGATGTGACCATGCCCGGCCATCTTCACGGGATCATGGTTCAGCCCCAGATACGTGGAGAGGTCCATGTACAGGAACACCTCGGTGCGTTCCGAGACACCGCCCTGCCCACCCAGCAGCAGGTCCAGGGCGATGTCGGCCCGGAGCTGATCCATCGTCCGCGTGTCACCCTGATTCCGCAGTGCCCGAGCCTCACGATTGATCCGCTGGTAGGCGGCGGTGACCTTCTCCACCGGGCCGTCCACCACCTCGATCGAGGCGACTCCGGCCTCGCCTTGCGCCATGGACAACCGACGTCCTTCCCTGCGCTCGGTCGCCTTCCTGTCGGCACCGGCTCGATCAGCTCTCATCGCCGCGTAGCTCGCCGCTTTGCGAACCTGAACACTGTTCTTCTCCGGCAACCTCGACTCCAGCGCCGCGTCGGCGACGAGCGAGTCCTCATCGGACAGCCAGGCAGTCGCCTCGGCCACCTTGGTGGCGGAGAAACCGTCCAGTTTGCCCCTGTCCATCAACGACAACGTCCTCGGCAACCGTGACGTCAACGCCACACCGGTCGCCACGAGAGAGCCAGCGAAACCGTCCACGAGGTGCAAGCCCATCGCCACCTCCTGCACCACGCTCCGCACGCCGTCACGAACCTCGCTCAACCGTGACAGAGCGCGAAACCGCACTGCCTCAAGACGCGCGAGAGCAACAGTGACTTCCTTCGAAACGAGCATGGATTCCTTGTCATCCAAGGAATCCGCAAAAGCATTGATCTCCTCCAAAAGATTCGGATCGGTCATTTCCCTGAGAACGGCCATGAGTTCGGCCCCAGAAGTAGCCACGGAAGGAACCTACAACCGGCCACCGACAAAAACGCTCAGCGAGTGAGACTCAGCCGCCGTTCCCGATGCGCGGTCATGTACACCGGTGTGTTCACGACCCCGTACCCGCGATATCCGCCGATCCGTTGCACCACCTCGAAAAACACCCGCGACCCGACCAGCTCCGTGCAGAAGTGCAGGAACTCGCCGTGCTCGTCCCGGTCGTACAGCACCGAGTTCTCCCGTAACAGAGCCGCGAACGGCAGGCCGAACCGGGCGTCGAGATCGTCGTAATAGTTCCCGGGAATCTCCAGCAAAGGCGCACCACTTTCCCGCATGGCGCGCGCGACGGCGAAAGCGTCCTCGCAAGCGAAAGCGATGTGTTGCGGCGAAGGCACTCCCGGCGCCCACTCCCCTCGCCGCACCAAGGCACTGTCCAACGTCAGCCGGACATCCCGATCGCCGACCGCCCGGCTGCGCACCAAGCCGAACGGCGCCGCGAACTCCGAGACCTCATCGGGCCGCAGACCCAGCACCGAACGATAAAACAGCGTCGCCTCGTCGAAGTGATCGAAGGGTTGCGTCAAAGCGACGTGGTCGATGCCGGTGATACCCGACCCGGCGGGCGCCGCCCCGGAAGGAACGAAGTCGCGAAGCCACTCGTCATTGCCACAGAAGAAGATCTCAGTGCCATCCGGTGCGGCGACGGCCGAGAGGTCCGCCTCGTCCGGGCCGTGCTCGCGGGGCAGCACGGGTGCGAGCAACGTCTCCGCCCGGCGTGCTGATCCGACAGGGTTCGCACTGGTCAGGCCGAGCGCGCTGATCGTGCCGTCCGCGGTGTCGTCGTTCACCAGCAACCGCGCGGACCCCTGTTGCCACAGGCGAACCGGCTTCGAGCGATGTGACCCGGTGTGCACGAAACCGAGAGCCTCGAGCACTGCTCCCGAAACGGAGAGTTCCGCGAAGGCATGCCCATCCAGCCGAGGCGCCGCGGGAACCTCAAGCGTGCCAACGGATTCCCGCAAGGCCACCAGGGATCGCATCGCATCGACGGCCGCGGGGCGCGGGTCCGCCTGCCGGAAGACGTCGTTGAAGACCTCCAGCGAAAGCGGCCCTCGGTAGCCGGCCGCCAGCACGTGACCGGTGAACGCGGCCAGGTCGAACGCGCCCTGACCCGGAAAGAGCCGGTGGTGCCTGCTCCAGTGCAGCACATCCATGTCCAGCAAGGGCGCGTCGGCCAGTTGCAGGAAGAAGATCTTTTCCCCCGGGATCGTCCGGATCGCGCGAGGGTCGCTGCGTCGCGACAGGATGTGGAAGCTGTCGAGGCAAACTCCCAGTGCCGGATGATCCGCCCGCCGGACGATGCGCCACGCGTGCTCGTAGGTGTTCACGAACCGGCCCCACGCGAGCGCTTCGTAGGCGACACGGATTCCGCGTTCCCCGGCCAGTTCGGCCAGCTCGCGCAGGTGCGAAGCGGCGAGGTCGTCGTCATCGACGGCGTCGGGCGAGACCGACGAACAGACCAGGACGGTGTCCGCCCCGAGTTCGGCCATGAGGTCGAACTTCCGCCGCGCCCGGCGGAGATTCGACCGGAGCACGTCCGGCGGCACCGCTTCGAAATCGCGGAAAGGCTGGTAGAGGTCGATCGTGAGGCCGAGATCGGCGCAGAGCCGCCGGATCTCCGACGGCGACCGGCGTGACGCGATCAGGTCGTTCTCGAAGATCTCGACACCGTCGAACCCGGCAGCGGCGGCGGCCGCGAGTTTGTCCTCGAGCGTCCCGGAAAGGCAGACGGTCGCGATGGCCGTGTCACCGGACATGGGCGGGTTTCCCTTCCAGCGCTTCGAAATGCCGGATCATCCGGTCCGCGTCGGGTTCCGCGCCGGTGAACAGGCGGAACGAGTCCGCCGCCTGGAAGACCACCATCCCGCCGCCGTGCAACGTCCGGCATCCGCGCTCCCGCGCCTGCTTCAGCAGCGTGGTCTCCAGCGGGCGGTACACGATGTCGGCCACCCACATCCCCGGGCGCAGCGAATCGGCGGGCACCGGGGATCCCGGGTACGCGGCCATTCCGGTCGGGGTGGCGTGGACGAGGCCGTCGGCGACTCGGACGTCTTCAAGCGAGCCGGAAAGCGCCCTATCGGCGCCGAAACGCCGCCGCAGTCCGGCCACCAGCGTCCCGGCGCGGGCGGAGTCGACGTCGTGGACGACCAGCCGTCCGGTCCCGAGTGAAAGCAGGGCGTGGGCCACGGCCGCGCCCGCCCCGCCCGCCCCGAGAAGCACGACGGTGTCCATGTCGGCATCGGGCAGGCCTTGGGTGAGGTTGCGGGCGAAGCCGGTCGCGTCGGTGTTGTGCCCGGTCGCCAGCCCCTCGCGGAACACCACCGTGTTCACCGCGCCGAGCGCGGCGGCTTCGGGCGCGATCTCGTCGAGGTACGGCAACACCTGTTGCTTCACCGGATGGGTGACGTTGAGCCCGTCGAAACCGGCGGTCCGCGCGGCGGCCAGTACCTCACCGATCGGCATCCTCAGCACGTCGAGGTCGAGCCGCCGGTAGAGATAGCGCAGCCCGAGTTCGTCGGCTTCCCGTTCGTGCAGCGCCGGGCTCAGCGACGGCCCGATACCGGTGCCGACCAGGCCGATGAGGTAGCTGGTCACCAAGATCCTCCGTTAATGTACGAACTAGTGAGTTCACTGTAGCGTGAACAGGCCGACGCGAGAAGGGCTGCGCTAGAGTGGGGCCTCCACCAGCGGTTCGAAGGGAGTCAGGTGGCAGCACCGTCGTCCGAGGTCGAGCGCCAGCGCGACAAGGAACGCACCCGCGCCGAAATCCTCGCGGTGGCCACCAGGGAGTTCGCCGACAAGGGTTACGCCGGCGCGAGGGTGGACGAGATCGCCGCGCGCACGAGCACCACGAAGCGGATGATCTATTACTACTTCGGCGGCAAGGAACAGCTCTACGTCGCCGCGCTCGAACGGGCGTACGCCACCATCCGCGCCCTCGAGCAGGACCTGGACGTCGACCACCTCGAACCCGAGGACGCGATCCGCCAGCTGGCCGAGCTCACTTTCGATCACCACGAGGCGAATCCGGACTTCATTCGCCTCGTGAGCATCGAGAACATCCATCACGGCGAGCACATCGCGCGCTCCGAAGCCTTATCCGGCATGGCGAACCCCGCTCTCGACGTACTCACCCGCATCCTCGGCCGCGGCCGGGAAGCCGCCCGCTTCCGTGACGACGTCGACGCGCTCGACGTGCACATGGTGATCAGCTCGTTCTGCGTGTTCCGGCTCGCGAACCGGCACACCTTCTCCGCGATCTTCGGTCGCGACATGCTCGACCCCGCGCGCCGCGCGCACTATCGCCAGATGCTGGGCGACCTGGTGATCGAGTACCTGACAGCCTGATACCCCGGCTCTTGACAACCGGGGCACCGTCTCGCACGCTGTATTAACTAACTAGATCGTACATTGCTGGATCGTACATTGGAGCGTCGACGTGGCCCCTCCTTCCCCAGTCACGCAAGGCATGCCCCGCAAGGCCGCACTGGCCGCCTGGATCGGCAGCGCCTTGGAGTACTACGACTTCTTCATCTACGGAACCGCCGCGGCACTGGTGTTCAACAAGGTCTTCTTCCCTGCCTCCTCCCCCGCCACCGGAACGCTGCTCGCACTGGCGACCTTCGGCGTCGGGTACCTCGCCCGCCCGGTCGGCGCGTTCGTGCTCGGACACGTCGGCGATCGGCTGGGCCGCAAGAAGGTCCTAGTCTTCACGCTGTTGCTGATGGGGGCCACGACCTTCCTCGTCGGCTGCCTGCCGACGTACGCCTCAGTCGGTGTGCTGGCACCGGTCCTGCTGGTGGTTCTCCGCCTGCTGCAAGGACTTTCGGCCGCCGGGGAGCAGGCGGGCGCCAACTCGATGTCGATGGAGCACGCGCCGGCCGACCGGCGTGGCTACTACACGAGTTTCACCCTCAGTGGCACGCAAGCCGGCCAGATCCTCGCCACCGCCGCCTTCCTGCCGATCGCCGCGCTCCCCCAGGACCAACTGCTCACTTGGGGCTGGCGGATCCCGTTCTGGTGCAGTGCCGTCGTGGTGATCGTCGGATTCGTGATCCGCCGCAAGATCGACGAAACACCGGTGTTCGAACAGAACAAGGCCGAGGTCGCCAAGCTGCCGGTCGCCGTGCTCTTCCGGACACACTGGAGGGACGTGCTCCGGGTCATCGCCGCGGCCACGATCGCTTCGGTCAGCACGATCTTCACCGTCTACGCGCTGAGCTACGCGGTCAACACGGTCGGGCTGGAGCGCGGGCCGATCCTGTGGGTCGGCGTACTCGCCAACGTCGCCGCGTTGCTCGCGATCCCTTTCCTGGCAGGGCTTTCCGACCGGATCGGGCGCAAACCGGTGTTCATCGCGGGCTGTCTCGGCTGCGCGGTGCTGATCTTCCCGTACCTGTGGTCCATTTCGGACGGTTCGTATCCGCTGATCTTCACCCTCGGCATCCTGCTGTTCGGCGTGGCCTACAGCGGCGTCAACGGGGTGTGGCCGTCGTTCTACGGCGAGATGTTCAGCGCCAAGGTCCGCCTCTCGGGAATGGCGATCGGCACCCAGATCGGATTCGCCATCGCCGGGTTCGCGCCGAGTGTGGTGGCCGCGATCGGCTCCGGAAAGGACGACTGGCTCGGCGTCGCCGTCTTCACCGCCGCGGTCTGTCTGCTCAGCGCGGCGGCCGCGTTCACCGCTCGCGAGACGTACGACGTCCCGACCGAGGATCTGGGCGATCAGAACCCAGGCCAGCCCCGCCGCAGGAAGACGAACGCGGCGTCCAGCGCGGTGGCGGGATCGGGCTCGACACCGGCCAGGTCCGGGATCTCCAAGACATAGCGGGCCAGCAGCCGCACGGAGAAATCGTCCTGGCCGGACTGCTCGGCGATGACTTCCGTGAGCGCGTCCTCGCAACCGGTCCAGAGTGTCCTGGCGTAGGCGCGCAGTGCCGGGGTGGCGACCACCAGATCCGCGACGCGGCGTGACAGCGGATCGGGATCCGGATCGAACGGACCGCGGGTCGCGAGGAAGTCCCGCAACGCCTGCAAGATCGAGACGTCCTCGGCGCGGTCGCGCACCGCGGCGGCCAGCGCCTCTTCGCGTGCGCGCCCGTGGCCGAGGATCAGCGCCTCCTTGCCGCCGGGGAAATGCGCGAACAGCGTGGACACCGCCATGTCCGCGGCCTCCGCGATCTCCGCGACGGTGACGTTGTCGAAGCCCCGTTCCAGGAACAGGGCTCGCGCCGCCTCCGACAAGGCCTGGCGGGTCGCCGCTTTCTTGCGCTCACGCCTGCCCGGCTCGGTCCGTGTCATGCGGCCCACAATACATCGGATGCTCTCCGAATTCGAACTATATGTATATTCGGAGTGACTTCGACTTTGCTGGGAGCCCGCTATGACCTCTTGGGACGTCCACCACCTTCCGCGCGCCGACGGCAAGACCTTCCTGGTCACCGGCGGCAACGCGGGTATCGGCTACTTCGCCGCCGAACAGTTCGCCGGCTCCGGTGCCACCGTGCTCCTCGGCAGCCGGGACGCCACCAAGGCCGACGCCGCGATGACGTCGATCCGGACCCGGGTCCCGGACGCGAACCTCGGGCATCTGCGGCTCGATCTCTCCGACCTCTCGTCCCTCAAGTCCTCTGTGGACACCCTGGAGATCGAGCGGCTCGACGCCGTCGTCTGCAACGCGGGTGTGCTCTTGGAGGATCAGCCGAGGCGCGAGACCGCCGATGGCCACGAACTGACGTTCGCCACCAACCATCTGGGGCATTTCGTCCTGGTGCACCACCTGATGCCGCTGCTCGAAGCGGCGGAGGCCGGTCGCGTCGTCACCACGGGCAGCTTTGTGGGCAAGTCCGCGGAACTCGACCTGGACGACCTCCAGAACAAGCGGGACTACCAGCCCAAGCGCACCTACGCGCGCTCGAAGCTGGCGCAGATGCTGTTCGCCTTCGAACTCGACCGGCGGCTGCGCGCGGCCGGGAGCACGGTGCTGAGCGTCGTCGACCATCCCGGCGGCGCGCTCGACTCACTGACGCCGCCGAGGCCGGTGCACCCGGCACCGAGTGGCCGGAAGTTCCCCGCCGGACTTCTGTTGCACGGCAAGGAAGCCGGGGCCTGGCCGGCCGTCCGCGCGGTCCTCGACCCGACCGTGCGCGGCGGCGAGATGTTCGGCCCGCGGGTGTTCGGCCTGCGCGGGGAACCCCGGCGGGAACCGGTACGCGGAAAGCTCGCCGACACCGCGCTCGCCGCCCGGTTGTGGGCGGCGAGCGTCGGTCTCACCGGTGTCGAGGTCACACGGTGACGTCGGCGGAGTCCGGTTTGGACCGACGGCCGGGCCGCAGGCCCAGCAGCAGGTCGATCACCAGGAACGCCAGCAGGCTGATGCCGAACAGCGGCACGAACCAGCCGATCGCGGCGGCGAGGACGACGAGCCCCGCCACCAGGGCGGGCGGCGCCTTCCGCCACTGCCCGCGTGGGATGGGCCGTCCGAACGTCAGCCCGGTCGACCTGGTGGGCCTGCGCTGCCACCACATCCGGTAGCCGAGCACGACCAGCGTGACCAGCCCGGCGCCCAGCAGGAGCAGCACGATCTGATTGGGCCAGCCGAAAAGCACGCCCATATGCGCGTCGATGCCCCAGCGGGCCAGCTTCGCCATCAGCGGATAGTCGGCGAACCGCACCTCGCCCAGGATCTGGCCGGTGGTGCCGTCGACGGCGACGGCGTCGACCTGTGTCGGCCAGCCGCGTTCGACTTCCGCCACCTGCCAAGGAGACCCGGGCTTGGTTGGCAGCCCGATCTCGACCGAAGCCGCGTCGATCCCGGCGGCGCGGGCCGAGGCGAGCATCGCGTCCACACTCTCGGGCCGGGCGGGGGCAGGTGCGGCGGGCGCTTCCCCGTGCCCGGAGTGACCGGCGTGCTCGTCGGTGCCCGTCACCTTCAGCGCCGGGGTGGCCCAGCCGAGAGATTCGCGCAACGCGGAGACGTTCTCCCCCGCGTATGTCGACCACGTCAGCCCCGTCGCGGACAGGAACAGCGCACCGAGCAGCACCCACAGGCCGACAGATCCGTGCCTGCGAACGGATTTCCCACGTGGGGACTCCGTTTTCGCCGCCTTCTCGGCCCGGCGGGCGCGACGGCGGCTCACCCACAGCACGAGGCCGCCCAGCGCGACCACCCACAGCCAGGACGCGGCGAGTTCACTGTAGAGCCGACCCGGTTCACCGAGCAGCAGGTTGCGGTGCAACTGGTCGAGCGTGGTCCGAAATGGCAAGGCACCGCTCGAGCCGTACGCGACGAGGTCCCCGCGCACCTGCGCGGTGGCGGGGTCGACGAAGACCGCGCGTCGTTCGGACTCGCCGAGCCCGTCCTCGGCGAACAGCACCCGGGTCGTGTCGCCCGGTTCAGGGGCGGGCCGGATCGCGACCAGGTCGCCGCCGGGGTTGGCCGCTTGCGCCGCCTTGACCTGATCGGCGAGCGAGACCTGGCTCAGCCCGACGGGTGCCCGCAACTGGTCGGAGTAGACCCAGGACTCCATTTGCGGAGTCGCCGCGTACAGGACGCCGGTGAGCGCCGCGATGAGGACGAAGGGGCCGACGAGGACGCCGGCGTAGAAGTGGAGCCGGAGGAACAACCCGCGCCAGGCGGACGCGCGCGGTGGACTCGTGGTCGGTTCGGTTTGTGTTGCCATGGGGGAACTCCTGAGGCGTCGGTGGGGAGGCATGCGCCTGCGCCGCACGCCGGAAGTCGTCACGGCGCGCGTGCTGAGCCCTGCCGCGACACGGGTCTCGGCAGGGTTTCGGGGATCAGGCGAACGACACCGGCGGACCGCGCCGGGAGAGCACGTCACGCAGGAGCGCCTCGGTCGCGGGGTACTTCACCGCGAGCGGGACGTGGATCCGCAGCGGCGCCGTCGCGGGCCGCGGCGTCAGGCGGCGCGGAAGGACCGAAGCGATCAGCGTCGTGAGGGCGAACAGCACATGCTCGGCGCCTGTCAGCACCGCGACCACCACGAGGGTCGCGGCGGCGTGCCCGGCGGTCATGAGCAGGCCGTTGCCCGGGGCTTCGGTGTGCTGGGAGTGCGATTCCCAGGCCAGGAAGGTGAGGGAGGCGTGCATCGCCAACTGCCCACCACCGACCAGGCAGAGGATCGCGAGCGGACCTCGTTGACGCCCCGCGAGCGCATACGCCACCCAGCTGAGCAGGGCGACGAGCAGCACGACCACGCCGAGGTCGGGGACGCGTCCGCTGGCGCCCAGGTGGGCACCGGTCGCCAGGATGCCGGTCAGCACCCCCACGGCCCCGCCACGGAGGCGCCGGGCCGGGCCTCGGGTCGGGGTCAGCATGCGCACGGGTGGCAGAGTAGAGCGCGACCGGGCCCGCTGTCGCGCATCGCTGACGCCCGGGACATACCGGGTACTACGGACCGGGATCGCCCACGGATCACGGCGTTATCCGTTCGTTATTCAAATGAGCAGGGGTGCGACACCGAGTGACCGACGACACCGCGCAGACACGGACCTCGGTGTTCCGCAGCCTGTCGTTCGGACGGCTGTGGACCGGGAACACGGCCTCCGGGCTGGCGACCTGGGCGCTGCCGTTCATCCTCGGACTGGCCGTGCTCGAACGGTCACTTTCGGCCGTGGACCTGGGCATCGTGCTGGCCGCGCGCACCGTGGGTTTCCTCGTGGCCGTCCCGGTGGCGGGGGTCCTCGCCGATCGGCACTCGCGTCGTCTGGTCGTGCTCTGGGCGGGTCTCATCGCCGGCCTCGCCACTCCCCTGATCGCGGTCGGGATGGGCCGGTCCGTCCTGGTGATGGCCGCCGCGGCCGCCGTCGTCGGCATCGGCCAGGGCGCGTGCCGCCCGGCGTTCCAGGCGCTGACCGCCGAAGTGATCGACGAACACCAGCGCCAGCAGGCCAATGCCGCGATGACGCTGGCCGTCCGGGTCACGACTTTGGTCGCACCCGGTCTCACCGCGCTGCTTTCCCAGTTCGCCTCCACGTCGGTCCTTGTCATCGGCACCGGCGTGCTCTGGCTGGGCGCGGCGCTGATCCCGCCGGGAGGCACCTTCGCGCCGTCGCCGGTCGCGAAGGCCCGATTCTTCGGCGAGTTCGCCGACGGACTCCGCGAAGCTCGCCGTCATCCGTGGTTCCTGGCCGGACTCGGCGCGCTGACCGCCGTGATCGCGACCGGCTACTCCGCCACCGGCGTCGTGCTGCCCTTGGTCAGCCGCGACCGCTACGACACCGAAGCCGTCCTGGCCGGCGGGCTGACCGCGTACACGCTCGGCGCGCTCGCGGGCGCCGTCGTCATCGCGCGCTGGCGCCCGAAGCGGCAAGGCTGGGCGGCCCTGATCGGACTCGGCTGCTACGGCTTCGCACCACTGAGCCTGCTGTTCCCGGTGCACCCGGCCTTCGTCATCGCGGCCTACGCCGTCGCCGGACTGGGCATCGAGCTGTTCAACGTCCCGTGGTTCACCGCGACCCAGCGGGAGGTCGAACCAGGCAAACTCGCGCGAGTGTCCTCTTTGGACTTCCTGTTCTCCTACGGCCTGGCACCCGCCGGGCTGGCGTTCATCGCGCCCGCGATCGGCCAGTTCGGCGCGGTGCCGGTGCTGGCGGTGTGCACTGTCGTCTGCTTCGCCGCTCCGGCCGCGGCCGCGCTCGTTCCCTCTTCGCGCGACTTCCACGCAACCACACCGATCAAGAGTGTCTAGTTTTTGCGCTCACTTGCGGTAAAGTTTCACCCATGACGCGTCGTCTTGCCGAAGTCGCCCGCAAGGTCGGGGTCAGTGAAGCCACGGTCAGCCGGGTACTCAACGGCCGGTCCGGGGTCTCCGCCGGAACCCGGGCCGCCGTTCTCACCGCGCTGGACGTGATGGGCTACGAACGGCCGACCCAGCTGCGGGGCGACCGCGCCCGTCTGGTCGGACTGGTCCTTCCCGAACTACAGAACCCCATCTTCCCCGCACTGGCCGAGATCATGGGCAACGCGCTCGCCCAGCAGGGTTTCACCCCGGTGCTGTGCACGCGCACCGCGGGCGGGGTCTCCGAAGCGGAGTACGTCGAACTGCTGCTCCAGCAACAGGTTTCCGGCGTGGTGTTCGCCGGCGGGCTCTACGCCCAGGCCGACGCGGTGCACTCCCACTACCACCACCTCGCCGAACGCCGCCTGCCGACGGTGCTGATCAACGCCGCCGTCGACCACCTCGGACTGCCGCAGATCTCATGCGACGACGCGGTCGCCGTCGAGCAGGTCGTGGGACATCTGAGCTCACTCGGGCACGAGAAGATCGGCCTCGTCCTCGGCCCGACCGACCACGTGCCGTCGCAACGCAAACTCGAAGCGTTCCGCGCCTACGCCGGGAAACTCGGCCTCCCGGTCCTGGACGAACTCATCGAACACGGCATGTTCTCCATCGAAGGCGGTCACGCGGCCGCGGCGCGGCTGTACCCGCGCGGCGCCACCGCCGTCCTGTGCGCGAGCGACCTGCTGGCGCTCGGCGCGATCCGCGCGGCCCGGCGGCAGGGATTGTCGGTACCCGACGACATCTCGGTGGTCGGCTACGACGATTCGGCCCTGATGAACTGCACCGACCCGCCACTCACCACCACCCGCCAGCCGATCGAGGCGATGGGCCGCGCCGTGGTGGAACTGCTGGTCAAGCGCATCAACGGGGGTGAGGTGGCGGCGGAGGAACTGCTGTTCGCCCCCGAACTCGTCGTCCGGGGCTCCACCGCCCGCCGGTAACCCTCCACGCAACTAGCCGACCACTTGCGCTCCACCACCCCCGCAAGTAGCCGACTACTTGCGCCCTTCCCCCCTCCGCAAGTAGTTGGCTACTTGCGTCCCTCGACTCTCGTGGCTCACGGTGGCGGGCAGTGAAGGACTCTTTCCCTACCTTCAGGGTAGGCAAGGAGGCCTTCACGGCCAGGCGAACGCGTGCGAACAGATGCCGGGCCCCTCCCTCGCGACCGCACCTTGCCGTCCCCCTCCGCAAGTAGCCGGCTACTTGCGTCCCTCCACTCTCGTGGCTCGCGGTGGCGCCAGGCGTTGTCGGAAAGTTGCAAGTTCTCATCCAGTTATTGCGTCAATCTGGAGCTTCACTTTAGAGTGACCGCAATCACGTGACAGCCGTCGCGATTCCGAGATGAGGCTTGAGATGAGCAGCACTTGGTCCCCTGCCGTGCGCCGCCGGATGTTCTGCCTGCTCGTCGCGGGCGGGCTCACGCTGGGGGTGGCAGCCTGCGGTTCCGGCTCCGGTGAAAGCACCGGGGCCGGGAGCAAGGTCAAGATCACCGTCACCGGCCAGCCCCCGACCAGCCAGCCGTTCGAGCGGAGCGTGTTCGACGCCGACGTCAAGGAGTTCGAGGAGTCCCACCCGGACATCGACATCGAGCCGCACGAAGGGTTCATGGACCCGAAGACGTTCTCCGCCAAGCTCGCGGGCGGTCAGCTCGAAGACGTCTACTACGTCTACTTCACCGACCCGGCGCAGATCATCGCGCGCCGCCAGGCCGCCGACATCACCGAAGCGGCCAAGGGCCTGAAGAACTTCAACGACATCAAGCCGGAGCTGCTGGACAACTTCCGCGACTCCGGCGGCAAGCTGTACGGCCTGCCGACGATGAACTACAGCATGGGCCTGCTCTACAGCCGCCCGCTGTTCCAGAAGGCCGGGCTCGACCCGAACAAACCACCGCAGACCTGGGACGAGGTCCGTGAAGCCGCGAAGAAGATCGCCGCATTGGGCAACGGCACCGTCGGATACGCCGACTACAGCAAGAACAACCAGGGCGGCTGGCACCTGACCGGCTGGCTCTACTCCATGGGCAGCGAGGTCGCCCGCAAGGACGGCGACAAGTGGGTCGCCGCCTTCAACAACGACAAGGCCAAAGCCGCCCTGAACCAGCTGCGGGCCATGCGGTGGGACGACGACACCATGGGCAGCAAGCAGTTGCTCGAAGCCCAGGACGTCCAGCGCATGATGGGCGCGGGCCAGCTCGGCATGTACATGGCGGCCCCGGACAACGTCCTGGTGCTGGTCAAGCAGTTCAACGGCAAGTACGAGGACTACGGCGTCGCCGGGATGCCGGGCGGGCAGGGCACGCTGCTGGGCGGCGAGGGCTACATGATCAACCCCAAGGCCACGCCGGAGAAGATCAAGGCGGGCCTGGAATGGGTCCGCTGGAAGTACCTCAACCCGGAGCGCTTCGAGAAGCACGTCCAGCAGTACGTCGACGGCAAGCAGCCGGTCGGGCTGCCGGCCGAGCCGACGCCGGACATCTGGCAAGGTGCCGTCCGTGATCAGCAGCTCGCGCTGAAGACCAGGCACGCCAACGTCCCCGCCGAGAACTTCAAGTCCTATGTGGACGCCAGTTCCACTATCAAGGGCAGCATCGAGCCGCCGAACGCGCAGCAGGTCTACGCGATCCTCGACAGCGTGATGCAGGCGGTGCTCACCGACCGGAACGCGAACGTCGATCAGCAGCTGGCGTCGGCCGAGTCGAAGGTCAACAGTGTCCTCGCACAGATCAAGTAACGTCCGCAAGCTCAAGGAGAACCTCACCGCGTACGGCCTGCTGTGCGCCGCGCTCGTGGTGTTCGCGCTGTTCTCCTGGTACCCGATCGTGCGCGGGGTGCTGCTGAGCTTCCAGCAGGTCGACTTCGTCAACCCACCGTCGTGGGTCGGTTTCGACAACTTCACCCGCCTGTTCGAGGATCCGCTGTTCGGCGTCGCCTGGCGCAACACCTTGCTGTTCACCGGACTCGCGCTGGTGTTCGGGTTCGTGGTGCCGTTCCTGACCGCGGTGCTGCTCAACGAACTGCGGCACGCCAAGGCGTTCTTCCGGCTCGCGGTCTACCTGCCGGTGATGCTGCCACCGGTGGTCACCGCCCTGATGTGGAAATGGTTCTACGACCCGGGTTCCGGCCTGTTCAACTCCGCACTCGGCGCGGTCGGCCTGCCCGGCGGCCAATGGCTCGACTCGAGCGACACCTCGATGTTGTCGCTGGTGTTCGTCTCCACCTGGGCGAACATGGGCAGCACCACACTGATCTACCTGGCCGCGCTCGGCACGATCCCCGGCGAACTCTACGAAGCCGCGGAACTCGACGGCGCCGGGCTGTGGAAGCGCCTGATCCACGTCACTCTCCCGCAGACCCGGTTCGTGCTGCTGGTGCTTCTGCTGTTGCAGGTCGTCGCGACCATGCAAGTGTTCACCGAGCCGTACGTGATGACCGGCGGCGGGCCGGACGACTCGACGGTGACCGTGCTCCTGCTGCTGTACCGCTATGCCTTCGTCTACAACGACTTCGGCTCGGCCAGCGCGTTGAGCCTGTTGCTGTTCGTCGCGCTCGGGGTGTTCTCCGCGTTGTACGTGCGCCTGACCAGGAAGGCGGATCAGTCATGAGAACCCTCGTCTCCCCCAGCACGCTCCGCAGCCCCGGCGGCAAGATCGCGTACGCCGTCGTCTTCGGCTGCACCCTGCTCCTGTTCGTCATCGCGTTCCTGTTCCCGCTGTACTGGGCGGTGACCGGGGCGATGAAGTCACCGCAGGAGCTGGCGCGGACACCGGCGACGTTCGTGCCGAACGAGTGGCATCCGGAGACCTTCGGCGACGCGTGGAACCAGTTGAGCCTCGGCAAGTACTTCCTCAACACGATCATCGTCGCCGGAGGTGCCTGGCTGGCCCAGCTGGCCATCGACGTCCCCGCCGCGTTCGCGTTGTCGAAACTGCGGCCGAAATTCGGCAACGTCGTACTGGGACTCATGCTGGCGACACTGATGCTCCCGGCGGCGGCACTGCTGGTGCCGACCTACGTGACGATCACCGATCTCCCCCTGCTGCACGTCAACCTGATCAACTCACCGGCGGCGGTGTGGCTGCCCGCCGCCGCGAACGCGTTCAACATCTATCTGCTGAAACGGTTCTTCGACCAGATCCCGGACGAGCTGATCGAAGCCGCACGGCTCGACGGCGCCGGACCGGTGCGCACGCTGTGGCGCATCATCCTGCCGATCTCGCGCCCGATCCTGGCCGTGGTCTCGATCCTCGCGGTGGTGGCCGCGTGGAAGGACTTCATCTGGCCGTTGCTGGTGTTCCCGGATACCGAAAAGCAGACGCTGTCGGTGATGTTGCAGCGGGTGGCCATCGACATGCCACTGAACGTGCTGGTCGCAGGCATGGTGCTGGCCAGCCTGCCGATGGTGGCGTTGTTCCTGGCGTTCCAGCGGCACATCCTCGCCGGGCTCACCGCCGGCAGCGTCAAAGGCTGACCCTCGGGGTTTCCGCAAACGATTGGGAGGGCATTTCCGTGACCGCATTGGGGCAGACCGCCGGATGGTGGCGGAGCGCGGCGATCTACCAGGTCTACATCCGCAGTTTCGCCGACGGGAACGGTGACGGCGTCGGCGATCTCGCCGGGGTCCGCGCGCGGCTGGACTACCTGGCGGAACTGGGTATCGACGCGATCTGGTTCACCCCGTGGTATCCGTCGCCGATGGACGACGGCGGCTACGACGTCGCCGACTTCCGGGAGATCGACCCGCTCTTCGGCACGCTCGCCGAGGCGGAGGACCTGATCGCCGCCGCACACGCGCGGGGTATCCGCGTGATCATCGACATCGTGCCGAACCACTGTTCCGACGAGCATCGCTGGTTCCAGGAGGCACTGGCTGCGGAGCCTGGATCGCTTGAGCGGCAACGGTTCTGGTTCCGCCCTGGTCGCGGGCCGGATGGCTCCGAACCGCCCAACAACTGGAAGTCGCGCTTCGGCGGTTCCGCGTGGACGCGAGTCCCGGACGGCGAGTGGTACCTGCACCTGTACAGCTCGCGACAGCCCGACTTCAACTGGGACAACCAGGACATCCGCGCGGATTTCGAGGACGTGCTGCGGTTCTGGTTCGACCGCGGGGTCGACGGTTTCCGCATCGACGTCGCCGACGGGCTGGTGAAGGACCCGCGGTTGCCCGACGTCGATCCCGGTGACGAAACGCCGTTCTCCGACCAGGAGGGGCTGCACGAGATCTACCGGTCGTGGCGCAAGATCGCCGACAGCTATCCGGGTGACCGGGTGCTGGTCGGCGAGATGTGGCTGCCGGACATGTCGCGTGCCGCGCGTTATCTCCGCCGCGACGAACTGCACGCCGCGTTCAACTTCGACTTCCTGGTTTGTCCCTGGGATTCCGCACGCTTCCGGGATGTCATCGAGCGGACGCTGGTGGCGCACGCGGAGGTCGACGCGCCCGCGGCCTGGGTCCTGTCGAACCACGACGTCACCCGGCACGTGACCCGGTACGGACGCGAGGGTGACACCGGTTTCGCGTTCGCCGACCGGCTGCACGGCACTCCGGTGGACCGTGCGCTCGGCACCCGCCGGGCGCGGGCGGCGGCGCTGCTGACTTTGTCGCTTCCCGGTGGTTTGTATGTCTACCAAGGGGAAGAGCTCGGTCTGTGGGAGATCGAGGACATCCCGGACGAACTCCGTCAGGACCCGGTGTGGGCCCGCACGCACGGCGCCGACCCGGGCCGTGACGGCTGCCGCGTTCCGCTCCCCTGGTCCGGCGACGCCCCACCGTTCGGCTTCGGCACCGGCGGAACGTGGCTGCCTCAGCCCGCGGAATGGCGCTCCAGCACAGCGGAGGCGCAGGCGGCCGATCCCGCGTCGATGCTCCGGCTGTACCGTGCCGGTCTGCGCCTGCGGGACGAACTGTCCGCGCTCGGCCCCGGCGATCTGGAGTGGCTGTCACTCGGCGACAGCGTGCTCGCGTTCACCCGGGAGCCGGAGTTCACTTTCGTGCTGAACTTCTCGGACGCGCCGGTACAGCTTCCGCCGCATCGCGAAGTGCTCTTGGCGAGTGGCCCGGTCGACGGCGAACTCCCGACGGACACGGCGGTGTGGCTGCGCACCTGATCAGCGGCCGGTCGTGACCCGGGCGATCCGGCCGCGCATCCGTGCGCGGCCGGCCGGGTCACGCCACCGGAGGTGCCGGTCGAGCACCTCGCGGAGCACACCGTCGAGGACGAGGCCGTCGGTGGCGGCCTCGACACAGGGGTGGCCGCGGAGCCAGTCGAACAGCTCCGACGAACGGCCTCCCGGCAGCACGGACCGGAGGAGGTCTTCGGTGGTGTGGCTCGCTTGCGCACACACGTACAACGCCCACCGGTGTGCCTCCGTCGGAGGATTTCCGGCCAGATGGGTGTAAACGGTGTCCACCACGTACCGTTCCGAGTCCTCTCGCGGTGCCCTGCTGACCTCGGCGGCGAGGGAAAGCGCGAACGGATTTCCCGCTGCGAAGTCCACAATGGACTTCTGGAGACTGGGGTCGACATCGCGCGCCTCGAGCAGCGCGGCGGACTCGGTTTCACTCAAGGCTTCGAGCTTCCGGAGCCGGATCCTCCCCGCCCAGGCCGGATCGACCAGCAGCGTGGCATCCGGTCCGCTCCGGCCCGTGATCACGACCGTGGCGTCTGCGGGGAGGCGGCGCAAGAAGGCGGCCGGATCGTCGAGGTCCTCGAACACGTCGACCAACCGGACTGGCCTGTCCATGGCGGCCGCGTCGTCGGCGAACTTCCGCAGCAGCGTCGACTTCCCGATGCCGGGAGCGCCGGTGTAGAACAGCACTTCGACGCCCTTGGCCGGATCCCTCGCGAGCAACCGCCGGAATTCGGCGCGTTCGCGCTCCCGTCCGACGAACAGCGAACCCGATTCACGGAGAACAGGCACCTGCTCGTCCTCGGCGCGGAGCACCTTTTCGTGGAGAGCCCGCAGTTTCGGCCCTGGGCGGACCCCGAGTTCCTCGTCGAACAGGTCGTGGATCACCCGGTAGAGTTCGAGCGCCTCGGCACGGCGCCCGCCGCGATGGAGAGCGAGGAGATAGATCTCGTACAGCGGCTCTTCGAGGCGGTTCCGCTCGATCAGCACGGGCACCTCGGCCATCACCTCGGCGTGATCCCCGAGTTCCAGGCGGAGCCGGAGCAGTTCCTGGGTGGCGGTCAGTTTCAGCCGTTCGAGCCGCGAGCGCTCGTGTTCCGCGGCTTCACCGGGGACGCCCGCCAGCGCCGTTCCGGTCCAGAGACCGAGCGCTCGCTCCAGCAGCTTCGCCGCCGTCTCCACGGTGTGCGCCTGACGCGCGTTCTCGATCAGCCTGGCGAATTCGGTGGCGTCCACCTCGAACGAGTCCGGGTCCAGCTGGTAGCCGCCGGACTGTGAGATGATCGCCGATCCCAGTCCCTGCAAGGAAAGCAGCCGCCGGAGACGGGAGATGTAGGTCCGGATGACGGCCTCTCCGGTCGCGGGTGCCCGCTCGCCCCAGAGCCCGTCGATCAGCTCACCGGTCCGGACGAAACTGCCGGCGTTGGCCAGCAGCAGCATCAGGACGGCCTGCTGTTGGGGCGAGCCGAGGTCCAGCCGGGTGCCGCCGCTGGTGAAGCCGGGCGGGCCGAGCACGGTGAAGCGGTACCGGACTTCCTGCGGCTGGGACATGAGCGGAAAGGTAGGTCGCCCCGTGCGGCCGCCGCGACCGTCGGACGACGTCGTCTGCGTACGTCGTCCGCCCATGACGTACAGGAGTGACGTCGCCTGACGGTCGCCGCGGTCCCGCTCGGATTCCTAGGTTTGCGGCATGTCTGAAACCACGTACACCGCCGTCGCCACTTCGACCGCGGAAGGCCGCAACGGCGGCCGCGCGACCTCCGACGACGGCGTGCTCGACGTCGGCCTCTCCGTGCCGAAGGCCTTCGGTGGCGCCGGGGACGGCACGAACCCCGAGCAGCTGTTCGCCGCGGGCTGGGCGTCCTGCTTCGTCGGCGCCGTCCGCCGCGTCGCGGGTGTGAAGAAGGTGCCGCTGAACGACCTCGCCGTCGTCGCCGAGGTGACGCTGCACCACGACACCGACGCGGGCGAGTTCCACCTGAGCGCCGCGCTGCACCTGGAAGCCTCCGGCATCGACCAGGCCACCGCCGACGAGCTGGTCCAGGGCGCGCACCAGGTGTGCCCGTACTCCAAGGCGACGCGGGGGAACATCGAGGTCACGCTGGACGCCACCGTCGCCTGACGCGCTGCCTACCCCGACCGCAAGTAGTCCTCTAGTGTCGCGCGTCTGATGTTCGTTGACGGGTGGCGTGGGGCAGGATTTCGTCGGCGGTCTTGGTCCAGGTGAACGGGTGGCAGCGGTTGTTCCAGCCGTCGATGAAGGCGCGGATCGCGG